>JAEYFO010000224.1 GCA_023402915.1 Bacillota bacterium
CCCCCACGCAGACCGCAAACCGCTGACCGGGTTTTCAAAAAAATGTTCACTTTTTGTTCGTAAAAATACGAATGTTTTTTCGCTTTCTGGCTGGAAAAGAAAAAATCTTTGTGCTATGATAAGAAAAAATGAGAGCGTGCGTTCGTAAAATTGTGATTTGGCCGCTCTTTCATTCAGGAGGACTGCCGGTGATTTTTGAATACGGCGAGGCGGAGCTTTCCTATCTCCGCAAAAAAGACGTGCGCCTGTGCGCGGTCATCGACCGGGTGGGTCGGATCGAGCGGGAAGTGGATCCCGACCTGTTTTCTTCCGTCGTCCATCACATCATCGGCCAGCAGATCTCCACCAAAGCGCAGGCCACGATCTGGCAGCGGATGCGGGACGCTCTGGGTCCGGTGGACGCGGCAGCCGTTTTGCGTGCAGGCGTTCCGGCGCTTCAGGCGCTGGGCATGACCTTTCGAAAGGCGGAATATCTCTGCGATTTTGCCGAAAAAGTCCAACGCGGCGCGTTCGACCTTGAGGCCGTCTGGCACATGAGCGACGAAGAGGCCATCCGGGCGCTGAGTGCGCTCAAGGGCGTGGGCTGCTGGACGGCGGAGATGATCCTGCTGTTCTGTATGCAGCGGCCGGACGTGCTCAGCTACGACGATCTGGCCATTCAGCGGGGGCTGCGGATGGTTTACCGCCACAAAACGATCGACCGGGCGCTCTTTGAAAAATACCGCAGGCGCTTCCATCCCTATGGCAGCGTGGCCAGCCTGTATCTCTGGGCGGCGGCCGGGGGCGCGCTGCCGGAGCTTTCCGACCCGGCGGCCAGAGCGAAAAAGGCGAATCCGCCAGAAAAACCGGCTGGGCGCGGCGCAGGCGATCCGTCCAAAACCGCCGGCGCGCCCAGGCAGGCCGCGACAGGAAAACGGCCAAGCCTCTGAACGTTTTTCCGCACAAAACAAGGGAGAAACCAACTCCATGGCGGACATCCTTGTTCTGTTTGAAGTCGAGCCAGCGGAAGCGGGGCAGCAGAACTATCTCGCTCTTGCGGGCGCGCTCAAGCCACTGCTTTCCGGCTTTGAAGGCTTTGTGCGGGCAGAGCGTCTTTCCAACCTGAACGAAACAGGCTTCTTTCGCTCAGCGTCTGGACGGACGAGGCCGCCGCGGAACGCTGGCGCAACGCCATGGAGCACCGCATGAGCCGGCAGCAGGGGCGGGAAACGCTCTTTGAATCCTGCCGGATCACGGTCTGTACCCCCCTTCGCGCCTGTTCCAACACCGGCCGCGCGCAGGCGCCCACGGATTCCCATCGCTTTTTCGAGGTACCGCCATGACGTACACTTCTCATTATGATTCCCCGCTGGGCGGCATCCTGCTTTCGGCAGACGGGCAGGGGCTGACCGGCCTGTGGTTCGACGGCCAGAAATACTTCGCCCGCGCGCTTCCCAAAGAGCATGCCGAAGGCGACCTGCCCGTCCTTTCGGAAACAAAGCGTTGGCTGGACGTATATTTTTCCGGAAAAGAGCCGGAGTTTCTGCCGCCGCTCCACCCCATCGGATCGGATTTTCAAAAGGCCGTATGGGCGCTGCTTTTGAAAATCCCCTATGGGAAAACCACCACCTACGGCGAATTGGCGCGGCAGATCGCGGCGCAGCGCGGGCTCTCCCACATGTCGGCGCAGGCGGTGGGCGGCGCGGTGGGGCACAACGAAATTTCCATTTTGATCCCCTGCCACCGGGTAGTGGGCACGAACGGAAGCCTGACGGGCTACGCCGGGGGGATCGACAAAAAGATCCGCCTGCTCGAATTGGAGCGGACGGACATGTCGGGATTTTTTCTTCCGAAGAAAGGCGCGGCGCTGTGAGGAACAACGAAAATTTTTCCGGAACCGCCGAACCGGGCGGCAATTTTGGCGCGTCAAGCCGCTCTGAAAACGCGGCGGCGATCCAAAACGCTTTCACGCAGCAGGCGGCGGGCTTTGCCGCTGGCGGGCTGCATTTTTCCAAGCAGGAATACCTTTCCCACGTCGTGCGCTGCATCGCCCCGGAAAAGACTGATGCGGTTCTGGACGCGGCTGCGGGGACGTGCGCCTGCGGCCGGGCGCTCGCGCCCTTTGTCCGGCACGTCACCTGCCTTGACCTGACGCCCGCCATGCTGGACGCGGGATGCGCCGCGGCGGAGAAAGACGGGCTAACGAACCTTTCGTTTGTCGCGGGGGACACGGCGGCGCTGCCCTTTCCCGCCGCTGCCTTTGACGTCGTGGTTTCCCGGCTGGCCTTTCATCATTTTCCGGAGATCGTCCGGCCGTTTTCCGAAATGGCGCGAGTCTTGAAGCCGGGCGGCAGGCTGGCGCTCATCGACATGGAAGCCGCGCCCGAGCCGCTGCGGCAGAGAGAGGATGCGCTGGAACGGCTGCGCGACCCGTCCCACGTTCGAAACCTCAGCCGCGAAGAACTGCTTTCGCTGTTTTCCTCCCACGGGCTTTCCGTCAGGCATGTGGAAGCGACGCGCTTCCCCGTCAGGCTCACGGACTGGCTGGACTTTACGGACACGCCGCCCGCCGCGCGGGAGGAGATCACGGCTCGCCTGCGCGCCGAACTTTCCGGCGGCGAAAAAACCGGATTTTTCCCCTACGAAAAGGACGGCGCGCTCTTCTTCGACCAGCGCTGGCTGCTGATTTTGGCGTAGGGGAGACGGAAGAGGAGGAAACGGAAGGGGCCTGCCCCTTCAACCCCGCATAGAAACTTTTTGTAAAAAGTTTCTAAGAACTTCAAAAACTTTCAAAAGAGGAAGTTAAAACCATGCAGCCGCTTTTGTCCTCTTGCGGAAAGCGCCGCACCCACAGAGCAAACAGCAAGCGGTTTGGAAAAACGGGCCTCCCCTCCCTGTTGCTTCCACCAGGCGCGGCCGGGGTCTGTCTCCTTGATTCCGCTTAAAACTTTCAAAAGAGGAAGTTAAAACCAGACAGCCGTTTTTGTCCTCTTTCAAAAGGTGCTGCGAACTCTCTAAAAAACTGCTTTCGCCATTTGATGGCGGAGTTCAAAAGCGCTCCTTGCCCAAAATATAGAAAAGCAGCTCTGTTTTTCAGAACTGCTTTTTTGTTTTCTCTTCTTCAGAGGGCAGGCGTCAGCTCCCCTGATTTTGTCTTTCCTCTGAAAGTTTTGGAAGGCAACGGGGCTTTTTGACCTTGAATAGACAAATTCGGCGACGCTTCCTCTGAATTGCACAAAACTCCCGAGGGCAAAATTGTCCGTTTGACCCACTCCCCGGACGAACACCGCTTTGGAAGTTCGGTTGAAGCTCCCCGGCTTCCTCTCGCGCCGGAACACGGCTTCTCCTCGCTGAACAGTGAGGCTCAGAGCGCTCCCCCTCAGCCCGCTGCGCGCTTTGGCACGGGCCGCTTCCCTCCTTTTTCTCAAATTCGCAGCAGGCATGTGTAACCTGCTTCCGGATGTCTCCTGTAAAAAATCCCTGTTCCCGCGGCTTTCTGCGGCGGCATTATTCGCGGTCGAAGGCCACCTCTCGCCCCATAAGTACAAGCTCCCCTGACTGCGGCTTTCCGATAGCGCGTTTTCCAAAAAGGCAAGGAACTCCTTTCTCAGTCGGAATCCTGCCCCCTATACCGTGCTCAGTCTCCTTCTTCCAGGCGATCATCGATCAACATCGGGAAGGGCGGAAGGGAGCCGGGCTGCGCCAGCGTGCGAACCTCTTCCTCCTCTTCCAAGCGAAAACGGTATCTTTTGTCCAAACTCGTTTCCAGACGGAAAATCCTTCCCGCCTCGTTCGCCTCCGCAAACAGCAGCGCCCTTTCCCGGCAATCCTTTCTATAAAACAAGGCAAAGCAGCGCTTCCCCGCGCCGTAGGGTAACGCTTCTTCGCCTGCTTCCCCGGCCGCAAGAACCGCCGGTTCGGCGAGGCATTCCGTCCCGGCGGTTCCCTTGAGCAGCTTGATCTGCCGAAGGATCGCGTCCCTGCCGCAAAAGTTTTTGCCCGAATATCCGTCGGAAAAAACGGCGTCCTCCGTCAGCGCCCAGCGCAGCCGCTCCACGTCGCTTTTCTGAAGCACCGTGCGCAGCAGCGCCAGATCGTGCGCTTCATCATAGACCGCGCCGTTTTCGTATTCCCCGACCGCCGCGTCGCCGGAAAGGACAAATATTCCCGATACGATCGCGCCCGGATGGAGATACTCACGGATCTTTTTGCGCCGGAACCATTGGATATCCTTGCTGGTATGGACGATCTCCAGATCGCCGTTGGGCGTACCGACGATGCAGCGAAAAAACGCGCTTTGCCTCCTGCCCGCCTGCGCAAATCCGAACAGCACCTGCTTCACCGTGCCCCGGACGTGCGTCACATCATTCAATCTGTCATCCATTCCGAACTTTCTGTTTTGGGGATTGCAGTTCATTAAAAACCCACTGGGATGCAGAACGCCGTTTCGGATGCGCTGCCGTTCCCGCTCTCCCATTCCGGGATTCTCTTTCAGATACTCCTCCTCGTCCTTAAAATAGGCCATCTTCAGCGGAAAGGCCGCCATTTGAAGGCGAAGCTTCTGCCCATCCTCCAAGCTGGGCAACACGTCCGCATGAAGAATGTCCACAACGGACGCGCCGCCTTCTTTTCGCTGCACGACACAGCGCCGTTCCAGCGGTCCCGTCCCTTCCCGGTTGAGATCCATTCCGACCTCCACGTCCCAGATGCAATTCCCGCAGACGTGAGTGTCGATCCTTGTCATCTTCACTTCCCCCGGCGCCTGTTCCTCCCAGTCCGTCGGAGTGATAAACCGCGCGTCTCCCATTCGTTTTTCATAATAAGGCAACCCGTAATACCCAACGATCTCCGTGCCCTCCCACGCGATCTCCTGCGCGAGCCGGCATTCCCGTTCCCATGTTTTTTCCAAAGCTCCAAGCCCAAAATTTCCCGGAAAATTTGCCATTTTTCATCCCGCCTTCTGTTTTTCAGCATAGCACGCGCCCTTCCGCAAGAAAACCGCTCCCAAAGGCGTGGTTCCGTAAGAAAACATTTATGTGAGAGAATCGGCGTAGTTTAGGCTACGCCGGTTTTCTTTTCTTTTTGGGCTGCTTGGGATTGATCCCTTG
>JAEYFO010000265.1 GCA_023402915.1 Bacillota bacterium
GGCGTGGGCTGCGGATAATACAGCCAGCCCTCGGCGCTGCGCCCATAGGAAATGTTGTCCTTGCTCTCCGGATCGATGGGCACGCTTTGGCGCACCCGGTCCGTCCGGCTCGAAAGGGTCAACGCGCTGTCCGATCTTCCCAGCCGGAAGGAGGTGTGCATCTCCCCATCCGTCCTGTCCTTGCCGTCAAGATACACGATCACATAGCCGTGCGGCTCGATGGCGCTGCCTTCCGGGAAGAACCATTTCCACGGGTCCTCCGGATCGTCCGACAGGGCGTAGCCCGAAAGATCGACGGTCTCATCCGACGTGTTATAAAGCTCCGCCCAGGCGGAACGGTCGCCGTCCGCGTCGAGGATGGAATAGGTGTTTTTCCGAAGGATCTCATTCAAAACGACAGGGTTTTCGCCCTCCGTCAGGGGGAATGCGCCGTCCGCGCTGCCCTCTGCGCCGTTTTCCGCGCCCGGCGTGGGGGAAAGATAATAGAGCGTCTCTTCCCCTTCTCCATGTCCGGCCGAAACGTCCGGCAGGATGTCCGCCGTCCATTGGAGGGAATCCACCTGCCGCCCGAAGCGGTCAAAAAGGAACAGCGACTGTTCGTCTTTGCCGATCTTAAAAGGAAGCGCGTCCTCTCCGCCGCCGGAGAAGGGCACGACCCGGTATTCGCCCGGCTGGAGCGTTCCGGCGGGCAGGGAAGCCTTGTCGTAATTGGCTTCGTCCTCCGTGATGGTATACGCCGAAAGCTCGATGGGCGCGTCACCGCTGTTATACAACTCCACCCAGCCGCTGACCGCGCCGTCCGCCAGGGCAAAGCGTTCCGCCCTGGGCAGCACTTCGTTCAAAACAAGGCCGCTCGTACCGCCCGATTCGGACAGTTCTTCCAGCGAAGGCGCGGCGGTCTCCGCGTTTTTCGCCCCCGGCGTGGGCGCGGAAAAGAAGCCGTAGCCGCCCGAAGCGTCCACGCCGTAGGACACGTCCGTTTCCAGCGCCGGGACGCTCAGCTGCTGGATCAGCGTTCCGGACGGGTTGGACAGCCAAAGCGTCTCCCCCTCGCGGGAGAGCTTGAAGCCCGAACAGGCCGCCCCCTCCGGCACACCCGCCCGGGGTGCGCAGCAGTAGACGAGCAGATAGCCGCCCGGCTCGATGGTCAGCGCCGGGAACGTATAGCGGAAGCGGTCCTTGTCGCTTTTCGTCAGGCCGTAGCCCGTCAGATCGATAGCCTTGTCCGTGCCGTTATACAGCTCGATCCAGTCCGGCGAGCCCAGCGCCTCGTTGACGAGCGACGTGCCGTTGGAGGAGACCACTTCGTTGATGCGAAGGCCGGGCAACGCCGGGGCCGTTCCCGTCAGGGCGGCGCATCCGGCGCAAAGCAGCAGCAACGCGCAAAGCAGCAGCGTCCAGAGTTTCTTCATCGTATCGGTTTCCTTTCGGTATCGGTTCGTTGTATCAGTCCCTTATATTAGTTCCTTTCGCGCGCAAAGGCGCGTCGTTTTTCCGTGTTGTTTCTAATAGTATATCCTATTGCGCCCCGTTTCGCCACCGTTCGACAAAGGAATTTCCTTCCGCCCGGCCAAAGCAGAAGTTTCCGGCGGATTTTTTCCAAAATTCCGGGCAGAATAAACCGCAGCCGGTTTCCGGCGGGCGCGGCAAAACGCCCTGCGCCCAATCTGTTTTTCAGGAGGAACGGTTTGATGAAGTATCGCGTCGATCAGGACGGCTGCATCGGCTGCGGCCTGTGCGCGTCGGTCTGCCCGGAGGTTTTTGAAATGAACGAGGAGAACAGATCCACGGTCGTCCTCTCCCCCGTGCCCGAGAGGCTTGAGAGCGCCGCAGAGGAAGCGGCGGAGGGCTGCCCCGTTTCCGTCATCTTCAAAGAAGAGTAGGCCGGACATTTTTTCACAAATGCCATTTTGCGCATTCTGCGCAAGGTGGCGCTTTTCGTTTTGGATTGTCTTTTACGATTGTCTACGAATTATCTTACGAAATTTTCATTTCTTTTTCACACTATTTTGACAAATTGAAATTATGCTTCAAATCATGCCGGTTTTTGAGCGGTTTATCAAAATTTATTTTTTGAAATCCTGAGATTTTTCCCATTTATGTAAATTTGTCTATTGCATTTTCCCAATGAATATGATAAATTCAAATTGTTCCGATTGTTCAGGAGCATTTCTACATGTCATGGGTGATTCTTAACACATCATTCCACCGTTCATCACATTTCCAAGGAGGATTCGCAATGTCCAGGTATAAGACGATTGACCAGCTTGACCTCTCCAAAGAGGCGATTGCCCAGATGATCGACTTCTCGGTGCTCCATCCCCAGTCTTCCAAGGCTGACATCGACAAGGGCATCGAACTGTCCAAGAAGTACAACTTCAAGGGCTTCCACACCAACACCTACTGGACTCCCTACTGCGCCGAACAACTCGAAGGCACCGGCATCGAAGTGGGCTGGCCCGTTTGCTATCCTTTCGGCTGCGTCGATACGCAGGTCAAGGTCGACGAAGCCAAGCTGGGCGCGAAGCTCCTCAAGGGCAAGCCCTGGGTTATCGACATGGTCGCCAACAGCGGTCTGCTGACCTCCGGCGAATACGAAGCCTACAAGAAGGACATTGCCGAGATCGTCAAGATCGCTCACGACGGCGGCGCCGAGTGCAAGGCCATCCTCGAAGTGCAGTTCTTCACCGACGATCAGATCAAGGCTGCTGTGGAACTGGCCTGCGAAGCCGGCGTTGACTGGGTCAAGTCCGCTACCGGCCGTCACGGCGGTCCTCAGTTCCAGCAGGTCAAGATCATGTGCGACTACGCCGCTCCCGACGTCAAGGTCAAGATCGCGGGCACCGGCTCCTTCTGGACGCCCATGATCACCCTCGGCTGCTTCCTGCTCGGCGTTGAACGTATCGGCACCCGCAACGGTCCCTGGATCGTTGACGAGCTGTCCACCGATATCGCCGCCCTCATCGGCGCGAAGAAGTAAGCTCTTCTCTCTTCGGATTTTCCTGTATGCGGGTGCATTGCGCGCCCGCATACTTCAAATCCGGACAATTTCTGGTTGCGTAACCAACCAATTCGTTATTTTCATCCCAATTTTGTCCTGTTTCCATCGATTTTCAAATTCTATTGCTGCCGTGCGGCCCGCCTTTCTTTCGTTTTCGCTTCTTTATCTTTGAGCTTTGGCCGCGGTTTCCGGCAGACCTGTGATGCGTCAACCCTTTGGTTTTTTCAAACGGCAAATCCTTTCCGAAAACACACATCAGGGATCTTTGTTTTTCTACGCACATCATAAACGAGGAGGAAACACACAAATGGCAAATTACGTAATGGGTATCGACGTCGGAACGACCGGCGCAAAGTCCATGGTCATCGACCTTCAGGGCAACGTTCTTGGCAAAGCCTACCGCGAATATCCCCTGGAATACCCCAAGCCCGACTGGGTGGAGATCCGCGCCAGCTACCTCATTGAGCAGGTGTTCGACACCGTCAAGGAAGCCATCGAAAAGTCCAAGGTGGATCCCAAGGACATCAAGGCCATCAGCTTTTCTTTGCAGCGCGCCACGTTCTGCATGCACGGCGAAGATCTCGAACCCATCAACGACACCGTGTACGTCTGGCTCGACAACCGCGCGGCGGAGATCATGGACGAAATGGCCACGAAGATCGACCCGCATCGTCAGGCGCACCTGTCCGGTATGCCCACCTCCTGCATTTATACGGTAGAAAAACTCTACTGGCTCAAGAAATTCCAGCCTGAAATTTACAACGCGACGAAGTATTGCGCGACCATCGACGCGTTTGTCATGCATAAATTCGGCGCCGACAACTTCTGCACGGAAGTGACCAACACCATGGTCTCCGGCATGATCGACGTCAACACCTTCGACTGGTGCGACGAGATCCTCGACGCCCTTGAACTGGACAAGTCCAAGCTGGCTCCCCTTGTGGACCCCTCCACCATCGTGGGCCGCATCAAGGAAGACGTCGCCAAGCGCACGGGCCTGGCCGTGGGCACGCTGATCGTTGCGGGCTGCGGCGACCAGCAGGCTGCCGCCATGGGCGCCGGCGTGACGGAAGACGGCGCCATGAGCCTGACGCTCGGCACCGTCGGCGAGCTGGTGGTCGGCCTGGCCAAGCCTGACTTTGTCAAGCTCGAAGGCCTGATGATCCCCTCCACCGCCAACAAGGGCGTGTTCGAGATCGAAGGCAACCAGATCTCCGGCGCGACCTGCTACCGCTGGTGCCGCGACACCCTCTGCCCCACCGAAGCGGCGCTGGCCGACGCCATGGGCGTTGACGCGTTCGATCTGATGGGCAACTACATCCGCAAGTCCAAGCCCGGCGCGAACGGCGTCATTTTCTACGCCGGCATCTTCGGCACCGGCCATCCCACCTGGAACCCCAAGGCCACCGGCGTGTACGTGGGTCTCAAGTCCTCCAACAGCCGCGCCGACATGGTTCGTGCGGTCATGGAAGGCATCACGCTCGAATCCCGCTTCATCTATGAAGCCATCAAGGAGACCGGCGTGCATATGAAGAACGAGATCACCGTCACCGGCGGCGCGTTCAAGTCCCCCGAATGGTGCCAGATCGTGGCCGACGTCATGAACTGCACGCTCAAGATGCTCAAGGTCTCCGACGCTGCCATCATCGGCGTCGCCATCCAGGCGGCCGTGGCTGCGGGCCTGTTCAAGGATCTGGCCGAAGGCGTCAAGAGCATGGTTCAGGTGGTTGACGAAGTCAAGCCCATCCCGGAAAACGTGGAAGTTTACAACCGCGTGTTCCCGATCTACAAGGACGTTTACTACGGCCTCAACGACCGCAAGGTGTTCGAGCGTCTGTCCGAGATCAACTAACCCCCAACCCAACGGGCGGCTCCTTCCGGGGGGCCGCCTTTCCTCTTGAAGGAGGAAGTCTGACGCTTTTCAAGAGAACGTCAAAGCCCGAGGCGGCGTTGGCCTCAATTAGCCAGCCGCTCCCCTCATTGCAGCTTCGGCATGAGACGAAAAGAGCGCCGGGTGTGCCGCCCGGCTTCCCTGACCAAGTTTATTTTTATCATAGGAGGCTGCTCTCATGAGCGTTTTCACCGGCGATATCCATAAAAAGCACTCGTTCCACTGCCCCTGCGGCATGACCCATTCCTCCCCCATCGGCATGACCGTCATCCGCGAAGGCGCGATCGATTCCCTGCCCGAGGTGCTCGAGCATCTTCAGCTGGGCAAAAATGTCCTGGTCGTCACCGACTCCATGGTCTACGACATCATCGGCAAGCAGGCCGTTGAGATGTGGGAAAGGGCCGGCCTGAACATCCAAAAGACCATCTTCCCCCTGCCCCTTATCCCCGACGAAAAGGCGCTGGGCGTCGTCATGGTCGCCGCGACGAAGGACATCGACGCCATCGTCTGCCTGGGCGGCGGCTCCATCACGGACATCTGCCGCTACGTGGCCACCCGCCTTGGAAAGCCTCACATTCCCGTTCCCACGGCCATCACCCACGACGGCTTCTTCACCGACATGGCGCTGCTCATCATCGGCGGCATGAAGACCACCCTTTCGTGCGATCCGCCCACGGCCGTCATCGCCGACATGTCCGTCATCCGCAACGCGCCCCTGCGCATGAACGCCGCGGGCCTGGGCGAAATGGCCGCCAAGCAGACCGCCGTCATGGACTGGTACGCCGCGAGCCTCGTTCACGGCGAGCTGTTCTGCCCCGAGACCGAAGCGCTCATGCTCGGCGCGATCAGGCAGGCGTTCGCTTCCTCCGACGGCATCGCCCAACGCGACCCCGCCGCCCTCAACAGCCTGACGGACGCGCTGTATAAGAGCGCGGTCGATATGTACTGGTACGGCTCGGCCCGCACCGGCGCTGGCGCGGAGCATCATCTGACGCACTACTGGGTCATGCGCCACAACAACCGCGGCGAAAAGCCCAACCTGCACGGCGCAGAAGTGGGCGTGGGCACGGTGCTGGTGCTCGACATGTGGCAGCGGATGCTGGCCATCGACGAAAAGACCTTTGACGTGGAAGCCGCTGTCGCCAAAATGCCCACCCGCGAGCAGTGGGAAGAAATGGTCAAAAAGGGCTATGGCGAAGCCGCGCCCGAAGCCTTCAAGGCGCAGAAGAACAAGTCCTTTGACCGCGACGCCCGCCGCAAGGAGATCGAGCTGATCCTCGCCTCCCTGCCGAAGCTGCGCGAAAAGTACGCTTCCTTCCTGCCCACCTACAAAGAGCTGGCCAGGAAGCTCAAGGCCGCCGGCGCGCCCTATGTTCCCAGCCAGCTGCACGTGACCCGTGAAGAGCTGATGGACAGCGTGCTCTACGCCAAGGAAGTGCGCAGCAAGTACACTTCCCTGTGGATCGCCGACGCGCTCGGCCTGCTGCCCGAAATGGCCGTCGCCCTTGCCGACGACGCGGAAGCCCTCGAAAAAGAGCTGGGCTGATCGCCGCGTTCGCCTGAACGCAGCGGGGTCGTGCCTTGAAACAGCCTTTTCGGGCCGTTCTCTCCGGTTTGTCCCCGTGGTTGTCCAATGTGCGAAACCCCCTGCCTGTTTTGCGGGCCGGGGGTTTTGTTTGCGGGCTGCACTTTGCGGGCCGGAGGTTTTTTCTTTTGAAGATCTCCGCCCGGTTTCAACTCCATTTCAGCCCTGAAACACTGCAATCTTTAGAAAGGTTCTGTTCTTCGAAACATTCCCCTTGAAGTTCCCTTCTTTGAAACTTCCTCCTTTGGAGCTTCCTTCTTCGATCGATTCCGCCTTGCCGATTCCCGTTTTTCAGCAGGCGCTGACCAGGATCAACCGCTGTCCTTCTCTGTCCGGCTCCCCGCACACCTTGCAGCTTTTGACAAGAGCTTCTTTTCAAAAATCAACTGCTTTCAAACGTTCCCGGTCCCCCGTATTGCAGGAGTTCCGCCTTCTCTCTTTCCGCCGGCACGCAAAAAGGGGAGCCGAAGCTCCCCCTTCCAGGGAAAACGATGGTTTTTTCAGGCGCACAGCGCCTTTTTCTTTTTCAGCAATAGTACTCCATGGGATAGGTCAGATAGGCGTTGGGAGCCAGCTGGTCAGCCGTCACATAACCGGCGGGCGCGCTGATGAGGCTGGGCAGACGGTTGACGACCGTCGCGCAGGTGTGCTCAACCGTGGCGGGCTTGACGACGTGGAATTCCGTATCCGGCTCGCCGGAGATCTTCCAATCGCACATATCGCCGTCCTCCGGGCCATAGACCTTGCCGATGGTCTCTTCTTCCACGGTGATGCCCTGCATGGTCTCGATGGTCACCACGGCAGACATGCCGATGCACTTTCCGGCCTCGATGGTCTTGCCCAGCGTGGAGGAATAGATGTCCTGCTCGATGACATAGGGCACGTGCTTTTGGGAGATGGACTTGATGGTCAGGCCCAGCT
>JAEYFO010000268.1 GCA_023402915.1 Bacillota bacterium
GCTTCCCCTTGAGGCCGCTTGCAATATAGCGGTGCCCCATGCAGCCGTTGATGAGAATGTCCTTGTCCGGGCAGGCGCGCACCTGCTCGTTGAGATCGGAAAAATGCGTGCTTGCCGTCACGTCCACGCGCATCAGTGAGCACCTCCCAGCATCTTCGCCCGGTCGCTGCGGCGGAAAGCCATCAGCTGGGGCTTTTGTTTGAGCAGTTCAAAATCCACGGTGTTCAGATCGACTTTTTCGCGGATCATGCCCGTGTAAATTCCGGCGCGCGCCACGTCGCCGATGAGGATATAGCCCTTGAGCAGGCCGTCCTTCGTGACGAGCTTTTTGTATGCGCCGGGCTTTTGATCGACGTAGGCTTCGCCGTCGTAGCTGCCCGCCGTGATGATATGCAGTCCCCAAAAGGCGATGGCGTTCATGGGGATGGCCTTGTTGTATTTCTTTTCGCCGCCCGCCATGTCGATGCCGGCGGTCTCGCCCTGCATATAGGCGTTCGGCAGCAGCGCCAGCACGCGGCGCACCCCGGCGGAGATGTCCTCGCTCTCCGTACAGTCGCCCGCGGCGTACACGTCCGGCAGCGTCGTTTTGCAGCAGTCGTCCGTGACGATGCCACGGTTCACCTCGCCGCCCGCTTCCCTGACGAGATCGGTGTTCGGGCGCACGCCCACGGCCATGACCAGAATGTCAAAGGGAAGCTGCTCGCCGTTTTTCAAAAAGGCCGTGCCGTTTTCGAATTTTTCCACGCTGGTGGAAAGATGGAAGCGCACGCCCTGCTTTTCGATGTGCTCCATGACCAGCGCGGAGCCGGTCTCATCGAGAATGCTCGGCAAAATCCGTCCGGCCAGATCGACCACGTCGATGGAAGCCGCCTTGCCGCTGATGCCCTCGGCGCACTTGAGGCCGATCAGACCCGCGCCCACGATGAGCACGCGGCTTTCCCCCGTCAGGGCGGCCATGAGCGCCTTGGCGCTGTCGAGCGTCATGAAGGTAAAGCGTTTTTCCACGCTGTCCAGCCCTTCGGCGGGCGGAACGAACGGGCGGGAACCGGTCGCTACCAACAGTTTATCATAGTCAAGCACCGTCCCGTCGTCAAGAAAAACTTTTTTCTCTTTCGGGTCAATTTTGACCGCCGTGCGGCCAAGGAAAGTCTGAACGCCGTTTTTCTCATAAAAATCGTCGCCGCGGTACTTCATACGCTGTTCGTCCGTCTTTCCGCGGATCAGATAGGAGATGAGCGGGCGGGAATACACGTGATGCGGTTCGCTCGAAACGATGGTGATCCCGCCGGTTTTGTCCACCTGACGGATGCCTTCCACGCAGCCCACCGCCGCCGCAGAGTTGCCAAGGATCAGATACTTCACGCCGCTCACCTCTCTTCAAACACAATGGCGCGGTTGGGGCAACCCGTCACGCAGGCGGGCACGCCGTCGAGATTTTTCGTACACAATTCGCATTTTTGGATCACGCCGTCCTCGGAAGGCATGACCGCGCCGTAGGGACAGGACAAGATGCACGTATAGCAGCCGACGCATTTGTTTTTGTCCACGGTGATGACGCCGTCCTTTCGCGTCAGCGCGCCGGTGATGCAGCCCTTGACGCACAGCGGCTCTTCACAGTGGCGGCAGGACACCGCAAAGCTGATGAAGTTGTCCCCCTCGATGCGGATGCGGGGGTTGATGACGATGTCCTTGAGCGCCTTGACCATGTCCTTCAGGCCGGAATTGGCGAACGCGCAGTAGTATTCGCAAAGATGGCAGCCCAGGCACCATTTTTCGTTGACGTAGACCCGCTTCATTGCTGCGCCCCCATTTCGATATAGTCCTCCCGCGCCGGGCCGACAGAGACGTAGCGGATGGGGCAGTCCACCATCTTTTCCAGCGCGCGCACATAATCGAGCGCCGCTTTGGGCAGATCCTCGACCTTGCGGCACTTGCTCACGTCGCACTGCCAGCCGGGCAGGTATTCCACAACGGGCTTCGCCCGCTCGAGCGCTTCGCCCACGGGGAAGTCCTCCACCCGCTTGCCGTCGATGGCATAGGCGACGCACACGGGGATCTTTTCCAGGTAGGAAAGCACGTCCAGCTTGGTCAGCGCCAGAGCGTCCGCCCCCTGCATCCGCACGCCGTAGCGGGACGCCACCGCGTCGAAGGGGCCGACGCGCCGGGGGCGGCCGGTCGCCGCGCCGTATTCGCCGCCGGCCTTTCGAAGCTCTTCCGCCTCTCCGTCAAACATCTCGCAGGGGAAGGGGCCTTCGCCCACGCAGGTGGAATAGGCCTTCATGATGCCGATCACGTCGTCGATCTTCGCGCCGGGAATGCCCGCGCCGATGGGGCCGTAGGCCGCCACAGTCGAAGAGGAGGACGTGAAGGGATAAATGCCGAAATCGATGTCGCGGAGCGCGCCCAGCTGCGCCTCAAACATCACGCGCTATCCGTCCCTGAGCGCGTTGGAAAGATACTTTCCGGTGTCGCAGATCATGTCCCTGAGGGGCGCGCCGTAGGTCTCGAGCCACTGCCAAAGCTCTTCCGCGTCCAGCGGCGCCGCGCCATAGGCCTTTTCGATCGTGAGGTTTTTCCAGCTGACGATGCCTTCGAGGCGTTTTTTACAATAGTCCGGCGTGAGCAGCTCGCCCATGCGGATGCACTTTTTGAGGTATTTATCGCCGTAGACCGGGCCGATGCCCCGGCGGGTGGAGCCAAACTTCGCATCGCCCAGCCGGTCCTCTTCCAGGCAGTCCTGCTGCCTGTGATAGGGCATACAGATCACGGCGCGGTCGCTGATCTTGAGGTTTTCCGCCGTGATGGATACGCCCGCGTCCCGCAGGCGGCCGATCTCGCCGCACAGGTGCTCCAGATCGATGACCATGCCGTTGCCCATGACGTTGACCACGTTTTCCCGCAGAATGCCGGAGGGCAGCAGGTTCAAAATGAATTTTCCGCGGGAATTGACCACCGTATGGCCGGCGTTGTTGCCGCCCTGATAGCGGACGGCCACGTCCTGCTTTTCGCAGAGCAGATCGACCATGCGGCCCTTTCCCTCGTCTCCCCAGTTGATTCCTACGATCGCTGTGAGCATGATTCTCTTTCCTCCGTCTTATTCTCCGGCGTGCTTGATGCCGAGGATCTGAAGTTCCTTTTCGTTCAGGCCGATGCCGCGCAGCATCAGGCGGTTGCCACGCAGGGCCTCGATGGAATTGATGCCCATGCCGCCCATCATTTCCTTGATCTCATGATCCCACGCCGAGACGAGATTGACAAGCCTTTTATAGCCGATCTCCGGATTGAGGCGCTTGACCAGATCGGGGCGCTGGGTGGCGATGCCCCAGTTGCACCTGCCGGCATGGCAGGTGCGGCACAGGTGGCAGCCCAGCGCCAGCAGCGCCGCCGTGCCGATATACACCGCGTCCGCGCCCAGGGCCACGGCCTTGACCACGTCCGCGCTGGAGCGGATGGAGCCGCCCACCACCAGCGATACGTTGCCGCGGATGCCCTCCTGCCGCAGCCGCGTGTCCACCGCCGCCAGCGCCAGTTCAATGGGGATGCCCACGTTGTCGCGGATGCGGGTGGGCGCCGCGCCCGTGCCGCCGCGGAAGCGGGCGGGCATGACGGAGGGCTGGGTCAGGGTTTCGTCGAAGTTCGGATA
>JAEYFO010000305.1 GCA_023402915.1 Bacillota bacterium
GTGCTCCACCACGCCCTTCATGCTGTAAAAATCTTCGTTTTCGCCATACAGCGCGATGCACACGCACTGCTTTTCGTCGGGGATCACGCCCTTTTCGTCCACGGGGAAATGCAGGTTCGTGATCTCAAACAGGCGCAGCTCTTTGGCTTTGCGGTTGAGGTTGAGCGCCACGACGGGCAGCATGCTCACGGCCTGCGTCGTGCGCAGCAGGCTGTTGTCCTCGCCGAAGGGGTTGAGAATTTTCACGCTGCGGCGCAGCGGAGAATCGGCGGGCAGACCCAGCTTGTCGTAGGCGGCGGGGCCGGTGAAGGAATAGGTCACGCACTCGCTTGCACCCACGCCGGTGAGGAGCGTGCGCAGGGTATCGACGGCCTGTTGGCGGGGCGTGAGGCGGCCGCGCACCAGATCGCCGCGCATGAGCGTGAGGGGAATTTCGTCGTAGCCGTAAATGCGCGCCACTTCCTCGGAGATGTCGGCTTCGCCCTCGATGTCGTCGCGGAAATGGGGAATTTCGATGTGAAGCAAACCGTCCCGAAGCTCGGTGGGGACGCACAGGCGGTTGAGAATATCGGCCATTTCTTCGGCGGGCACGTGCAGCGCCACCAGATCGTTGACCTTTTCGGGACGGGCGGTGATGGTGCGGCGGGTCAGATCGCCCTTGCACACGTCGATAACGCCCTTATCCACCACGCCCGCGCCCAGCTCTTCCACCAGCTGGCAGGCGCGCTCGAGCGCCACGGCCGTGCCCTCGATGTCGATGCCCTTGACAAAGCGCTGAGACGCTTCGCTCATCATGCCCATGGCCTTGGAGGAAAGGCGGATGTTGAAGCCGTTGAACTTGGCGGATTCAAAGAGCACGGTCTTTGTTTCGGGGGTGATCTCGGAATTTTCGCCGCCCATGATGCCTGCGATGCCCACGGGGCCTTCGGGATCGCAGATCAGCAGGGTGTTTTCGGGAAGATGGCGTTCCTTGCCGTCCAGCGTGGTGAGCTTCTCCCCTTCGCGGTCGCGGCGCACGACGATGTGCTCCCCGCGGATGCAGGAAAGGTCAAACGCATGCATGGGCTGCCCCATTTCGAGCATGACGTAGTTCGTGATGTCCACGATGTTGTTGATGGCCCGCATTCCGGCGGCGCGCAGGGAGTCCTGCATCCACCTGGGCGAAGGCTCGATGACGATATTGCGGACGGTGCGCGCCATATAGCGGGGGCACAGGTCGCCGTCAAGCACGTCCACCTTGACGAAATCGTTGATGTTCTTTTCGCCCTCTTCTTTGACGAACACCTCGGGCAGGTGCAGCGGGCGCTTGAGCGCGCAGGCCACTTCCCGCGCCACGCCGATGACGGACTGGAGGTCGGGGCGGTTGGGCGTGGGTTCGGCCTCGATGACCGCGTCGTCCAGACCGAGCACGGTGTGAATGTCCGTTCCGGCGGGATATTCGTCCGTCAGGATCAATATGCCGTGAACGGCGGCGCCCGGCCAATCCTCTTCGGAAAGGTTCAGTTCGGCGCCGGAGCAGAGCATACCGCCAGACTCGACGCCGCGCAGCTTGCCCTTTTTGATCTTCACGCCGCCGGGCAGCGTGGAGCCGTGGAGCGCGACGGGAACGTAATCGCCCTCGCGGACGTTATCCGCGCCGGTGACGATCTGAAGAAGTTCTTCTTCGCCCACGTCCAGCTGGCAGACGATGAGCTTGTCCGCGTCGGGATGACGGTCGATCTTTCTGATCTGGCCGACGACGACGTTATCGATGTCCTCGCCCTGATATTCCACGGAGGCGATCTCCAGACCGCGGGCGGTGAGCATCTGCTGGATCTGTTCGGGCGTGACGCCGGAAATATCTACATAGCGGCCGAGCCACTTCATGGGTACGAGCATTGTATAGTCCCTCCTTCAATCAGAACTGCTTGAGGAAACGCAGGTCGTTTTCATAGAGCAGACGGATGTCCGAAACGCCGAATTTGGCGTTGCAGACGCGGTCGATGCCGATGCCGAACGCAAAGCCGGAATACACCTCCGGGTCGATGCCGCACATGCGAAGGACGTTGGGATGCACCATGCCGCTGCCGAGGATCTCGATCCAGCCCGTGCCCTTGCAGACGCGGCAACCCTTGCCGCCGCACACCTGGCAGGTCAGATCGACTTCGGCGCTCGGCTCCGTGAAGGGGAAATAGCTCGGGCGCAGGCGGATGTTTACGTCGGGGCCGTACAGCTCCTTGGCAAACACGTCGAGCACGCCGCGAAGATCGGCCATGGTCACGCCCTTATCGACCACCAGACCTTCCATCTGGTTGAAGATGGGGGAATGGGTCGCGTCCACATCGTCGGAGCGATAGACCCGGCCGGGGCAGATGATGCGGATGGGGGGCTTTTGGGAAAGCATGGTGCGCACCTGCGCCGCGGACGTCTGCGTGCGAAGGACGATGCTGTCCTCGACATAGAACGTGTCCTGCATATCGCGGGCGGGATGATCGGCGGGGATGTTGAGCATCTCGAAGTTGTATTTGTCGTATTCCACTTCGGGGCTCTCCTTGACCTCAAAGCCCATGCCGATGAAAATGTCGCGCATCTCATAATAGGTCTGCGTGAGCGGATGCAGATGGCCGTGCAGGCATTTTCTGCCGGGGGCGGTCACGTCCAGGCATTCCTTTGCAAGGCGGGCCTGCTTTTCGGCTTCACGGCGCTCGGCGGCCTTTTTTTCGATGGCCTCCTCAATGCGGGCGCGGGCCTCGTTGACCATCTGCCCGGCCTTGGGACGCTCCTCGGCGGGCAGGCTGCCCATCGAACGCAAAAGTCCGGTCAGCTCGCCCTTTTTGCCCAAAACCCGCACCTTCAGGTCGTTGAGCATGCCGCTGTCTTTGGATTCTTCAATCGCCGCAAGGGACTGTTCGACGATCTGTTTGAGTGTTTCATGGATCTCCATTTTGGCGCTCCTTTCTCAATGCATCAAAGCATAAAAAAAGCCCGCGTCCACAGGACGAGAGCTGTTCGCTTCGTGGTACCACCCGCATTCGCCGCCCATGACGGCCTTTGCCCCGCTGTATCGGGCGAACCCGGCTCCCCTACGCAACCGGTGAACTTACGGGTTCCGGAAAGGCTTCCCTTCTCCCGTTTTCCTTCTTCTCCACCGGCCTTCAGGTCGCACGCTCGGGAGGGAACTTCCGAAGCAGCAGCGCGGGATGGCTTTCAGCCGGGGCCTTCCCTCTCTTGGCGCTGGAATTGCAGCGTACTTTTCTCCGTCAAAGCGTCTGATTTTTCTATTGGATTATAGCACAGAAAAAAGCCCGTTGGCAAGCAAATCCTGAAAAACGCGGAGAGAGATCAGCCGGAAAATATTTTTTTGAAAGAATTTGAAATGTTTGAAAAATTCGACGGAAGCAACCTCTAAAAATGAAATTTTTGTCGGAAATTCGAACAGATTTTACGAGAAAATAAATTGTTTGGGAAAAATTGCAAAATGCTCTTGCGCTTTCAAACAGATTCGGGTATACTGTATGTGGTTTGATAAAAAACAAACTATGCGGCTCATCCCCGCGCCACATTTATAAAAAACGGGAGGACACACAATGGCACGCATCATCGGCAGCCCCAGCAGGTACATTCAGGGTAAAGGCACCCTTAAGGAACTGAACAAATACACCGAAAAGCTCGGCAAGAAGCTCCTCGTTCTGGTGAGCGCTTCCGGCAAAAAGCGCGTTGGCGCGGCTGTGGAAGGCAGCATTGCCGGCACGGATACCACTGTGACGTGGGAAATTTTCAACGGCGAATGCTCCCGCAATGAGATCAACCGCATCCTCGAAAACTTTAAGGCCATCGGCGGCGAAGTGGTCGTCGGCATCGGCGGCGGCAAGATCCTCGACACCGCGAAGGCCGTTGCGTTCTACGCCAAGACCCCCGTGGTCATCGTCCCCACCGCGGCTTCCACCGACGCGCCCTGCAGCGCCCTTTCCGTGGTCTATACCGACGACGGCCAGTTTGAAGAATACCTCTGGCTGCCCGCCAACCCCGATATCGTCCTGATGGACACCGACGTCGTGGCGGCCGCCCCTGTGCGCCTGCTGGTTTCCGGCATGGGCGACGCGCTTGCGACCTATTTCGAAGCCCGCGCCTGCCAGCGCTCCAACGCCACCAGCTGCATGGGCGGCTCCGTCTCCATGACGGCCATCACTCTCGCCCGCCTGTGCTATGACACGCTCATCGCCGACGGTCTCAAGGCCAAGATCGCCGTGGAAAAGAAGGCCTGCACCGCTGCGGTGGACAACATCATCGAAGCGAACACCTTCCTCTCCGGCATCGGCTTTGAAAGCGGCGGCATCGCGGCGGCTCACGCCATCCATAACGGCCTGACCTGCATCGAAGAGACCCATCACATGTATCACGGCGAGAAGGTCTCCTTCGGTGTGCTGACGCAGCTGGTGCTCGAAAACGTGCCCACCGACGAGCTGGAAGAAGTGGTCGGCTTCTGCATGGATGTGGGTCTGCCCATCACCCTCGCGGATCTGGGCATCGAGGAGATCGTTCCCGAGAAGATCATGGAAGTGGCTCGTCTGGCCTGCGCCGAGGGCGACACGCTTCACAATATGCCCTTCCCCGTGACGCCCGAGCTGGTCTACGACGCCATTCTGGCGGCGGACGCCATCGGCCACTACTACAAGGACTAAGGTTCGGCAAAATCGATAAAATCAATAAAAAGCCGAAAGAGCGCGGCGGAACTGCGCTCAAACGGCAAAAAGTGAAAAGAGACGGTGCGGCTTTCGGGCTGCGCCGTTTCTGCGTTTGACGGGAATGGGCGAGCGCCGGGTTCGATTTGTGGTTTATATAAAGCGAATGAAACGGCGCTTTTGCGAAGCTGCGGCGGCTTTTGGGAAAGGTTTCAAAATATGGAAGCTGCATCATATGACGCTGATGTACAAAAGCACCCGCAGGGAGATCGCCGGAGTTTCTGGAGACACCACCACAACCGCATGGAACCGACGGCGGCTGTGAGGCGCTGAGCCTTCTCAAAGAGGTCTGCATCATCGCTCTTTACACGGACGGCGCGTATCTGTGCAATGCGTTTCCTCAACGGCGGATCATCGGTTGGCACGGCAGGTTAAGCGGGAAAGCAGCGCGCCGCTCGGTCGTGGTCAGTTGTGAAAGGAAAGCACCTGCAAAGCGCAGTGATTTTTGCAAAAAAGCAACGAAGTCTCGGCGCGGTTTATTCTGTCCCGCCCCGCATTCTATCGAACGATTTCAGATTCCGGGCGCAGGAGGCTTTCAACATCTTTGCGTGTTTCGGTCGAGAACAAAAAAGCAAAACAAAAGCACCCGCGGAGAACAGATGCTTTTCGATGTTTTTTAGAAATTTGTCTCAAATAAGCGTTGCATTTTTGCGGAAAAGACGGAAAAGACGGCAGACCGCTGGATCGTCAGAAAAAGCGATGAACACGCAGGCAAGTGAGCCACAGGTTTTTTGCGCTTCTTTAATAAAACGAGCGTTGAAGATTTGCGAAAAAGCAGAGCCGACGGATTTGGAACTTCTTTCAAAAAGACATTACCCTTCCATCCGTCCGGAAAGCTCATAGAGAAGGATTCCGGCGCAGACAGCGGCGTTGAGCGACTCCGCCCGGCCCTTCATCGGCAGGCGGTACAGGAGCGTCGCTTCGGCCGAAACCGCGTCGGACAGGCCGTGTCCCTCGCTGCCGATCAACAG
>JAEYFO010000024.1 GCA_023402915.1 Bacillota bacterium
CCCCTGGCGTTCCCCCTGAAGGAATCCTGTCATTTCCCCTTGACGGACGGGAAGAGCAGAGCTTTTGTGATATATGGGAGAAATTGTTGATTTTTCGGGGAAAGAAGGATTTCCTGCGAAACGGAACATTTTTTTGCCGCAAAAAGCGTCCCCGATTGATAGATTTCGAAGGAAGGGGGTTCTTTTCATGAATCGAAAACTGCTGTTGCGCGCTGGACTGCTGCTGGCCGCCGTGGCGTGCGCCGTCGCTGCACTGGCCGCGGGCGGAAGCGGAAAACCCGCAGAAAAAACCGAACCGGCCGGACAGGCAGTGCTTGCCGCGCCCCTCGCCGTCCGGGCGGAGGAAGTGCCGCGTCCGTCCCCTGCGGCGGGCGCGGCCACGCCCGAACCAACGCCGCAGCCTACGCCTGAACCAACGCCTGCGGCGCCCATCCGCATCAACGTGCGCGTCGTGGGCGATCTGATGGTGCATGAAGCGCAGCAGATCTCCGCAAAAACGGCGGACGGTTACGATTTTTCGGAGTATTTTGCCGCCATCAAACCGGAGCTTTCCTGCGCCGACCTGACCGTCGGCAACCTTGAAACCCCTGTCACCGGCGGAAAGCCTTCCGGCTACCCCCGCTTCAACGCGCCGCAGGAATTTCTCGATACCCTGCTCGACGCCGGGTTCGACTGCGTGAGCCTTGCCAATAACCATATGCTCGACCGGGGCGCAGCAGGCGTGCGCGCAACGGTCAAAACCCTCGAAGAAAAGGGCCTGACCTTTTTCGGCGCTTCTGCGGAACGGGGCGAGCCAAAGCAGCGCATCGTGGATGTGAACGGCGTAAAGGTGGCGCTCCTGGGCTTCACGGAACAGACCAACGGCCATAAAGATACCGACGGCCAGATCCGTTTTTTGACGGAGAAGAACATTCAGGCCGACGTGGAGGCCGCCCGGGACGCGGGCGCGGACGTGATCCTCGCATTCCCCCATTGGGGCGTGGAATATCATGAAGGCGTGCATCCTTCCCAAACCCGCTGGGCGAAAAAGCTGGCGGCTGCGGGCGTGGACGCCATCCTCGGATCCCATCCCCACGTGCTCGAACCCATTGGCCGGGTCGAAGGGAAAGAGGGGAAAACGATCCCCGTGGCCTATTCGCTGGGCAACTTTATTTCCAACCAGCAGAAAGATCCTACCTATACCGGCGTGATCCTGTCGCTGACCATCGAAAAGGATCCGAACACCGGCAAAACCGCCGTCACGGCGGTGGAATATCTGCCCACGTTCGTCTATAAATCCAGCGGCAAGGCAAAATACCGTTATGAAGTGCTGCCGCTGAGCGAAGCGGCCCTCGAGCATCCGCCCGAAGGCATGAACAGTTCCGCAAAGCGGAAGATGAACAAGGCCTGGGCCTATGCGAAAAAAATTCTTTCCGGCGAAACAGCGGCGCTTCTTTCGCCTGCGCTGCGGGAATAACAGCAAACAGCCCCTTTGGCCGGGGCTGAAACAAAAAATATACATACAACGAAATTTTGGAATCTTTGAGACAGAGAACTGAAAGGACGATCATGAGAAAGACAAAAATCATCTGCACACTGGGGCCTGCGACGGACAACGAGCAGATCATGCGCCAGCTGATCGAAAGCGGCATGGACGTGGCGCGTTTCAATTTCTCCCACGGGGATCACGCCATTCACGGCCAGCGGTTCGACATGCTTGAAAAGCTGCGCAAGGAGCTGGACAAGCCCGTCGCCGCCATGCTGGACACCCGCGGCCCGGAAGTGCGTACCGGTAAATTCGAAAACGACCGTGCCGAGCTGAAAAGGGGCGGCACCTTCACCCTGACGACCCGGGATATTTTGGGCAACAACGACATCGTTTCGGTCAACTTCCCCGGCCTGCCAGGGGACCTCCATCCCGGCGCCCGCGTGCTGCTCGACGACGGCCTGATCGAATTGACGGTCGATTCCATCGACGGGCAGGACATCCATTGCACCGTGGTCAACGGCGGTTCCATCCGCTCCACCCGCGGCGTGAACGTGCCGGGTATTTCACTTTCCCTTCCCTATTTGAGCGAGCAGGACAAAAACGACATTCTTTTCGGCGTCGAAAAGGGCTTTGACTTCATCGCCGCGTCCTTCGTGCGCTGCGCCGACGATATCCGCCAGATTCGCCGCTTGCTTGCTTCGAAGCACTGCAACACCATCAACATCATCGCCAAGATCGAAAGCACCGACGGCGTGGAGAACATCGACGATATTCTCGCCGTGTCGGACGGCATCATGATCGCCCGCGGCGATATGGGCGTGGAAATCCCCTTTGAAGAGGTGCCTGTCATTCAAAAGCTCCTCATCAAAAAGACCTACAATTCCGAAAAGCAGGTCATCACCGCCACGCAGATGCTCGATTCCATGATGAAGCATCCCCGTCCCACCCGCGCCGAAGCCACGGACGTGGCCAACGCCATCTACGACGGCACCAGCGCCATCATGCTCTCCGGCGAGACGGCGGCGGGCGATTATCCCATCGAGTCCGTCAAGACCATGGCGAAGATCGCCGAGCGCGCCGAGCGGGACATCAACTACGGCCAGCGCTTCAAGAGCCGCACCACCATGGACAGCATCAACGTCACGAACGCCATCGCGCACGCCACCTGCACCACGGCGCACGACCTGAACGCCGCCGCCATCATCACCGTCACCAAGTCCGGCAAGACCGCCCGGCTCATCTCGAAGTTCCGCCCGGCGATCCCCATCGTGGCCTGCTCCCCCGAAGAGGGCGTGTGCCGCCAGCTGAACATGTCCTGGGGCGTGATCCCGCTCCACATCGAGGAAAAGACCAACACCGACGAGCTGTTCAGCGATGCGGTCGCCCTGTCTCAAAAGACCGGCCTGGTCCACAGCGGCGATCTGGTGGTCATCACGGCGGGCGTGCCGCTGGGCATTTCCGGCACGACGAACATGATGCAGGTGCATATGGTCGGAAACATCCTCGTGTCCGGCACGGGCAGCAAAAGCGGCTCCGTGACGGCGAACCTGTGCGTCTGCCGGACGGTGGAGGAGGCCGAGCATCTGCTCCAGCCGGGCGACATCCTCGTCGTGCCCGAAACGACGAAGGAGATGATCCCGCTGCTGCGGATGGTGTCCGGCATCATCACGGAAAGCGCCGATGAAAACGAAAAGGCCATCGTGGCCGGGGCGGCGCTGGGCCTTCCCGTGCTCACCGGCGCGGTGGGCGCGACCCACGTGCTCAAGGCCGGAACGACCGTCACGCTCGACAGCGACAGCGGCCGGGTCACGCCCCAGTAAAATCAAAATTAACAGCGCTGCGCTCTTTCAAAAACAGAGGGCGCGGCGCTTTTTTCTGTTGAATTTTTGAAAAGCGGCGCAATTTCTCCCTCCGGGTCTCGACCCCGTTTGCGGGAAAAAACGGCGGAGCGCGGCAAAAAGTGGAAAGAATGTGGGATTTGAACGGAAGGGATTGACGGGGTTTCTCGCTGCGATATAATGAAAACAAATGTTTAAATTATTTGAATTTCGGAGGAGCCAGCATGGATGAACTGATTCGTTTTGAAGGCGGTTCAAAAATATACCGCACGGGCGAAGTGACCATTCCCGCCGTCAACGAGGTGAGCTTTTCCATCCCGCGGGGGAGCTTTACGGTGATCGTCGGGCCGTCCGGCGCGGGAAAAACCACCATTTTGAACATCCTTGGCGGCATGGACAGCTGCACCAGCGGCCATATCTACGTCGACGGCAGGGACATCAGCGCCATGAAGGGCAGGCAGCTCACCGCCTACCGGCGCTATGACGTGGGCTTTGTGTTCCAGTTTTATAACCTGGTGCAAAACCTGACGGCGCTGGAAAACGTGGAACTGGCCGCGCAGATCTGCAAAAACCCCATGGAAGCGGCGGAAGTGCTCAAGGAAGTGGGGCTGGGCGAGCGGATGAAGAACTTCCCCGCGCAGCTTTCCGGCGGCGAGCAGCAGCGCGTCGCCATTGCCCGCGCGCTGGCCAAGCGCCCCAAGCTGCTGCTGTGCGATGAACCCACCGGCGCGCTGGACTACAACACCGGCAAGGCCATTTTGAAGCTCCTTCAGGATACCTGCCGCAAAGACGGCATGACCGTTATCGTCATCACGCATAACTCCGCCCTGACCGCCATGGCCGATCAGGTCATCCACGTGCGCAACGGCGCGGTGACTTCCATCGAGCATAACGAGCATCCGACCCCTGTGGAAAGGATCGAGTGGTAGCATGAAGGCACTTTGGAAAGACATTTTCCGCACGATCCGGCGGACGTGGACGCGGTTTCTGGCCATTTTTGCCATCGTCACGCTGAGCGTGGGCTTTTTGGCGGGGCTTTCGGCCTCTGCGCCGGACATGAAGGAGACGGCGGACGACTACTATGACCGGACGAACCTGATGAACGTGCGCGTCCAGTCCACCCTTGGCCTGACGGACGAGGACGTTTCGGCCATCGAAGCGGTGGAGGGCGTGGCGCTGGCCTATCCCTACTGGGCGCTGGACGTCATGGCGGACGGGCCGGCGGGCGAGCAGGTGGTCCATCTGATGACCCTGCCCCAGGAAGCCATCAACACCCCGGAGCTGACCGAGGGCCGCTGGCCGCAGGCGGCGGACGAGATCGTTCTCGACGCGTCGAAGCACGCTTCCACGGCGGCACTGGGCGAAAAGGTCACCCTGGGCGAAAAGAACGACGCGGACACGCTCGATCGCCTGACCGTGCGGGAATTTACCGTGGTGGGCTACGCCACTTCGTCGCAGTACGTCAATTTTGAGCGGGGCAGCAGCTCCATTGGCGACGGAAAGATCCGCTATTACGGCTACGTCCTGCCCGAAGTGTTCGATATGGAGTTTTACACCAATATCGACATTCTGCTCGACGGGGCGGAGGCGCTCAATTCCTACAGCACAGCCAATGACGATCTGGCGGACAGCGCCATTTCGCGGCTGGAGGCCATTGCTCCCGCGCGGGAGCAGGCGCGCTACGATCAGATCATGTCCGACGCAAAGCAGGAGCTTGCCGACGCGCAGGCCGAGCTGGACGAAAAATCGCAGGAAGCGGAAGAAAAGCTCGCTGACGCGGCGCAGAAGATCGAGGACGCGAAAGCGGACATTGCCGACGGCGAGCAGCAGCTTGCAGACGGCAAAAAAGAGCTGGAAAAAGGCGAAAAGGAATACGCCGACCAGAAAAAGAAGTTCGATCAGGGCATTGCGGACGGAAAGAAGCAGCTCGAAGAGAGCCAAAAGCAGCTGGACGAAAACAAGCAGCAGCTCGAAACGCAGGAAGCGGCGCTTGCGGAAAGCGAGCAGCAGCTGGAAGCGCTCAACGGACAGATCGCCCAGCTGATCGCCGCCGGACAGAGCGAACAGGCCGCGGCGCTGCAGGCGCAGGCCGACAGCGCCGGCGCCCAGCTTGCCGCCGGAAAGCAGCAGCTCGAAGAGGGCAAGGCGCAGCTGGAAGCGGCGCAGCAGCAGATCGACGACGGCTGGACGAGCTGGAACACCCAGAAAACCGAAGGCGAAAAAGCCCTCAAAAAGGCGCGCAAACAGCTGGACGACGGCCGGCAGGAGCTTTCCGACGCGCAGCAGAAAATCGACGACGGAAAGCAGCAGCTCGAAGAGGGCGAAGCCGAATACAACGACAAAAAGCAGGAAGCCGACGAAAAGATCGCCGACGCGCAGCGGCAGATCGACGACGCGCAAAAAGAGCTGGACGACCTTGAAATGCCCGAATGGTACGTCAAGGGGCGGGAAGTGCTGCCGGGCAACTCGGATTTTTCCGACGACGCGGACCGGGTCAGCGCCGTGGCGCAGGTGTTTCCGGTGTTCTTCTTCCTGGTGGCGGCGCTGGTCTGCCTCACGACCATGACCCGCATGGTGGAAGAGCAGCGAACGCAGATCGGCACGCTCAAGGCGCTGGGCTTTGACCGGCGGCAGATCGCCGTAAAATACCTCTTCTACGCGCTGACGGCGGCGGTGCTGGGCTGCGTCGTGGGGCTTTCGGTGGGCTTTGTGCTCTTCCCGACGGTGATCTTCAAGGCCTACGGCATTCTTTACGTCATGCCGGATGTGATCGCGCCCTTCCGCTGGGATACGGCGCTGCTGTGCGGCGTGCCCGCCGTTCTGGTATGCGCGGTGGCGGCCTGGTCGGCCTGTTCCCGGGCGCTGCGGGAAGTGCCCGCCCAGCTGATGCGTCCCAAAGCCCCCAAGGCGGGAAAGCGCATTTTCCTCGAAAAGATCCCCTTCCTCTGGAAGCGTATGCGCTTCACCAGCAAGGTCACGGCGCGCAATCTCTTCCGCTATAAGAAGCGGTTCTTCATGACGGTGCTGGGCATCGCCGGCTGCACGGCGCTGCTTTTGACGGGCTTTGGCCTGAAAAACTCCATCGCAAGGATGATCCCGCTGCAATTTGACGACATTTTCCACTATGACGCGGTGGTCGTTTTGCCGGACGACGCTTCCGATGAGGTGCGGGGGGACGTCAACGCCGCGCTGGACACCAACGGCAGCGACAGGCTCTTCGCCGCGCAGCGCACGGTGGACGTCGTCCGCGGCAAGGAGCAGATGACGTCGGTGTATCTGCTCGTGCCGGAAAGCGCGGAGGAGTTCCGGTCCATGGTCAGCCTGCGGGAGAGAAAGGGCGGAGCGCCCCTGACGCTGACGGACGAAGGCGTGATCCTGACGGAAAAGATGGCCTCGAAGCTGTCGGTCTCCGCGGGCGAGAGCATCACCATCGACGACGGCGACCGCCGTGTGCAGGCCAAAGTGCTGGGCGTGACGGAAAATTACGTCTATCACTACGTCTATATGACCCCGGCGCTGTATGAGTCGCTCTATGGAAAAGCGCCGGACATGAGCTATATCTACGCCGATCTGGACGATGATTCCGAGCAGGCGCGGGACGCGCTTTCGGAAAAGCTGATCTCCGCCGACGCGCTGGGCGTGAGCTTTGTCACGGGGCTGAAGGAAGGCTTTGGCGACATGATCAAGAGCCTGGACGCCATCGTGCTGATCCTGATCGTGTGCGCGTCGCTGCTGGCGTTCGTGGTGCTCTATAACCTGACAAACATCAACATCAACGAGCGGCTGCGCGAGATCGCCACCATCAAGGTGCTGGGCTTCTTCGACAACGAAGTCTCCGCCTATGTCTATCGGGAAAATGTCGCCCTGACGCTCATCGGCACGGCGGCCGGTCTGGCGCTGGGCGTGGCGCTCCATCAGTTCGTCGTGCGCACGGCCGAGGTGAGCATGGTCATGTTCTATCGAGGCGTGAACCCGATGAGCTTCGTCAATTCCGCAGCGATGACGCTCCTATTCTCGCTGCTGGTGAATTTTGCGGTGCATTTCCGCCTCAAGAAGGTCAGCATGGTCGAATCCATGAAGGCCGTCGAATAAAATAGCGCAAAAGCCCCGGGGAAGCGAAGTTCTCCGGGGCTTTTGAAGAGGCGTCCGGCGGGAATTTTGAAAAGAGGCTTGACCTGAAGCCGGGTTGAGCTGGTATGCTGAAAACGAAGGCTTCTCCCGGCCGGAAGAAGGGCGCGGGGCGGAAACGAAACCCGCGGGAAACAGAAAAAACAGCGAGTTTTCGCCTTTTGCGGAAACGCTGCAACGACCATAGAACTTGCGGAAAGTGCAGAAAGGATGAAAAACCAATGAGCGCAACAGTGTATTTTTCCCGGACGATCACGCCGGAAGCGGTGCTTGAACTGTACCGCCGGGTGGGGA
>JAEYFO010000093.1 GCA_023402915.1 Bacillota bacterium
TGTGCGGGCAGAGGAAGCCTTCAAAGGAGCTCTTTGAGCAGGCGAAGAAATTCGCGGGCAATGAAATTAAGCTGGTAATTTTTTCGAAAGGCAACGATCACTTCCCAGGGCGGAAAATCGATGCGGTAATAGCGGGGATGGGTGGAGAAAAGGGAGGAGCGAATGACGGTTTCAAACGTCAGCGTACAGCAGCACCCCTGCTGAACGACGCCGAGCGCCGTGGAAAAATCGTTGAACGTGAAGAGGATATTGGGCTTGAAGCCGGCCTGAGCGCAGATGCGCGGCAGCAGCCGTCCCATGGCGAGCGTCGGCGGATAGGAAATGAATTCCTGCGTGGAGAGCCGGGCAAGATCAACATAGGGCATTTCGTGCGCGTCGCCGGAAAGAATCTGTTCATAGGAAACAAGATAGGGATCCTCTTCCCCGAAGGGGAGCTCCTGCGGCGGGAGAGCAAGGTAAATATGATCGTCCGGAAGCCGTTCGTATTCCAAAGAAGGCTCGGGAACAGATGTAGGCCCGATGGCCAGATCGATTGTTCCGTCGAGCAGATGGTTGTTGAGCGCCACCATGGGCTCGCAGCACAGGGTGAGTTCGGAGTTTGGGTACAGCTTGTGGAACTGACCTAACGTCAGCGGCAGGTAATAGCGCGCTCGGAAGGGGGTAATGCCCAGACGCAGCGGAAGGCATTCTTTTTGGCGCAGTTTGCCCAGACGGGAAAGAAGCTGCTGTTCGGCAGCTTCCATTTCGCTGGCGGTCTGGACAAAGAGCCTGCCCGCCTCGGTCAGAGCCAGGGGCGAGACGCTGCGGTCAAACAGGCGGCAGCCCAATTCTTTCTCAAGCGAAAGGATGGCTTTGCTCAGGGAAGGCTGCGTCAGAAAGAGCTTTTTTGCCGCTTTGGAAAAACTGCGTTCCTGAGCGACGGCAAGAATGTATTGGCGCTGCTGCGACGTCATGAAAAATCTCCAAGGTTTTGAAAAATCAGAAAAAAGAAACACTGCGGCGAACGGTGGCGCGCGGGGAGCGCCGCTGCGGCCGGGTATGAAAAAAAGCTATGGGGTTTATGTCATTATAGCAATTTGCAATTCGCGTCACAATAGAATATTCTGAAAGACGATGATCATCTTTCTTTTCTCAATGTCCGCGGCACAAATCAGTTCATACGGAAAACAAGTGGAGGAACCGATGAAGAAAAAAGCATATTCTCTGCTGGCGCTTTTGACGGCGCTGCTCTGCCTGCTGTGCGCGTGCGCCGCTCCGGCTGCGGAGGAAAAGCAAACCCCGGCGCAGGAGGCGGCTGCCCCTGCGGAAGAGACGGCCGCGCCGGAACAGGAAAGTCTTTCCTATACGCCGGGAACGTATACTGCCGTGGTGAACGGACACAACGGCCCGATCACGGTAGAAGTGACGTTTGAGAAAGACGCGATTGCTTCTGTGGACATTGTGTCGACTTATGAAACGACCGTGGTGCAGCCGTATATCGCCGAGGTGGCGCAGCGGGTCGTAGACGCGCAGTCGCTGGCGGTCGATACGGTGGCGGGCGCTTCAATCGGCGGCCGCGCGCTCCTTTCGGCGGTGGAGGACTGCGTTGAACAGGCGGGCGGCAATGTGGAAGCGCTCAAGCAGCCTTTGGAAAAAGCGCCGGTGGAAACGACGGAATATGAGGCGGATGTGATCGTGATCGGCGCGGGCGGCGCAGGCCTTGCTTCCGCGGTTTCTGCAAACGAAAACGGCGCAAGCGTCATTCTTTTGGAAAAATTGGGCATGGCCGGCGGCAGCACGGTTTTCTGCGGCGGCGGGTTCAATGCGGCGGATGAAGAAATTCAAAAGCTCACGGAAATGACCGACAGCAACCGCGCGACGGTCGAAAGCAACCTCAGCAGAGAACCGCACGACGAGTTTGAAGCGCAGCTTCAGGAAACGGTGCGCGCGCAGTATCAGGCCCATCTGGACGCCGGAAACACCTGGCTGTTCGACAGCGATGAATTCTTCATGCTCCAGACCTATAACGGCGGCGATTACCGCGGCGATCCGGAGCTGATTCAGGTGCTCTGCTCGCAGGCGCTGGACGGATACCATTGGGTCAAGGCGCTGGGCGCGACGTTCCAGGAGAAGATCAGCATGGGCACCGGCGCGCTCTGGAGCAGGACGCACAAGCCCTCTGCGGACTATCCCATGGGAACGGACGTCGTAGTTCCCTTTGAAAACTATTTGAATGGGAAAGAGAATGCACAGCTGCATTTCAATACCAAAGCGGAAGAACTGATCGTTGAAGATGGAAAGGTGTGCGGCGTGAAGGCCGTGTGCAACGGACAGGAGATCACCTACAGGGCAAAGCGCGGCGTGATCCTGGCGGCGGGCGGCTTTGGCGCGAACGTGGAAATGCGGCAGCAGTACAATACGATCTGGCCGTCGCTGGATGCGTCGATCGGGTATTCCGGACAGACGGTGGGCGCGCGCGGCGAGGGGATCCTCATGGCGCAGGCCATTGGCGCGCAGATCGTGGATATGGAACTGATCCAGCTCCATCCTAACGGCGAACCGGGCACCGGAAAGATGGGAACGCCTGGCACTTCCGGCTATAACATGATCTTTGTAAACAGCAGCGGAGAGCGCTTTGTGGCGGAAGATTCCCGCCGCGACAATCTGGTCAACGCCACCTATGCGCAGGACGGCGGTTTCATGTGGATCGTCTGCGATGCGACGAAATATCCGGCGGACAATCAGGAGATCAACAACACCATCGAACTGGGCAAAACGCTTAAAGCGGACAGCCTGGAAGAGCTGGCGGCGCTGATGGAAGTGGAGCCGGAACATCTCAAAGCCGCTGTGGAGCAATATAACGCCACGGTGGAGGGCGCGGAGGATCCCTTCGGCCTGAAAAATTATGACCAGAAACTGGGAACCCCGCCGTATTACGCAGCGAAGCGCGTCCCCACCGTTCACCACACCATGGGCGGCGTGAAGATCGATACGGAGGCCCACGTGATCGGAACGGACGGCAATGTGATCGAAGGGCTGTATGCCGCCGGCGAGGTGACCGGAGGAATCCACGGCGCCAACCGTCTTGGCGGCAACGCCGTTACGGACATTGTTGTTTTCGGCCGGATCGCCGGGGCGAACGCGGCGCAGGAAAAATAAATCAACTGCAACAAAAAGAAAAGGGGCCTGCGGGTCCCTTTTTCTTGTGGAAAAACAGGGGGCTTCTTCTGAAGGGATCAACCGGGGCGAGACGGATTCTGGGAGAAGAAAGAGTTTTGCTTATCATACTGTACCCTCAGATGGTAAGGGTGCAGACGATTCCGACCGTGAGCACGGAGAGGTGCGGGCAGATAACCGCCCGGTGTGGGTTCCGCCGTGTGCCCCGCCGTGTGCCCCAAAGGGGTAAAGGGGTAAAGGGTAAGGGGCATTGCGGCTGCTCGGCGTGGGATTCGATTTTTACAGAAAAAAGGGTCTGCAAAGCTTTGCAGACCCATGGACTTGGAGAAGCTTTAATTCTTACACGCCCGCCTCGATGAGGGCGTGGAGCTTTTTGCGATAGCGCAAGCGGTAGTAGAGCAGCCCCACCCCGTCGGCCAGCAGCCAGCCGATGGGGATGGCCCACCAGATGCCGTCCAGATCGAACACCGGCGCAAACAGGTAGGCCAGCGCCACGCGCATTCCAAGGGAGATCACCGTCAGCACCACGGACATCTTCGGGCTGCCGACGGCGCGATACAGGCCGTAGAGCAGGAACAGGCAGCCGATGCCGAAATAGAAGCTGCCCTCCACGTGCAGATAGTGGACGCCGATGGAGAGGATCTCCGTTTCGGTGGATTTGACGAACAGCAGCATCAGCGGCTCGGCAAACAGCCAGATGCCCGCCGTGATGACCGCGCAAAACGCGATGGCGGCCAGCGCCGCAAAGCGGATGCCCTTTTGAATGCGCTCTTCTTTTTTCGCGCCGAAATTCTGGGCGATGAACGTGGAGAAGGCGTTGCCGAAATCCTGCACGGGCATATAGGCAAAGGAATCGATCTTGACCGCGGCGGCAAAGGCGGACATGACGGCCGGGCCGAAGCTGTTGACCAGCCCCTGGATCATCAAAATGCCCAGATTCATGATGGACTGCTGCACGCAGGTGATGGCGGAATACTGAAAGATGCGGTTGGCGCAGCGGCGGTCAAAGCGCAGCTCCTCCCGCTTGAGGCGGAACACCGGCAGGCGGATCAGACAGTAGGCCGTCATCAAAACGGCGGAAACGCCCTGCGAAAGCACCGTCGCGAAAGCCGCGCCCCACACGCCCCAGGAGAAGCTCAGCACAAACAGCAGGTCGAGGCCGATGTTGAGCACCGTCGAGATCACCAGAAAGATCAGCGGCAGCGCGGAATTGCCCACGGCGCGCAGGTAGGCGGCAAAATAGTTGTACAGGAACGTGAAAAAGATTCCCCAGAACACGCAGTTCATGTAGCTGCCCGTCATGGTGTAAAGCTCCTGCGGGATCTGAAGCAGATGCAGGATCGGGTCGAGCAGCAGCAGCGCCAGCGTCTGAATGAGGATCGCCGCCGCGCCGATGAGCAC
>JAEYFO010000116.1 GCA_023402915.1 Bacillota bacterium
CCCCCACCACGACGGAGGGCACGCAAGAGCGCGAATACGCCAAAGCCACGGCGCAGGCCTTCGCCTCCACCCTTTCGCCGCACGTGGCGAGCATCCTCGCCACCGGCGAGGGGCTGACCATCATCGACAGCAAGACCTATTCCATGGGCTATCTGCTCGTGGGCGTTCCGGTGACGATCAGCGACGTGGCCATCGGCGCGGTGTTTCTCTGTAAGCCCCTCGTTGAGGTGAATACGTCGCTCGACAGCCTGAATTTCGCGCTGATCTTCAGCATGCTGCTGGTGTTTTTGCTCATGCTCGTCCCCTGCTATTTTGCCACGCGGATGCTGATCTATCCCGTCAAGCAGATGAAGGACGTGGCGCTGGCCATGGCGGGCGGAAACTTCGACATCCGCGCCAAGGAGACGCAAAAAGGCGAGATCGGCGAGCTGGGAAAATCCCTCAACTACCTTTCCGAACAGCTCTCCAAAACCATTCAGGCGCTGGTGCTGGAGCGAAAGCGCCTTGAGCGCATCGTCAACGGCCTTTCGGAGGGCATTGTCGCCGTGGATCAAAACGGCGTCATCACCCACATGAACCCGGCCATCGAGCAGATGTTTGGCTGCAAGCAGGAAAATGTTCACGACCGGATGGAGGTCATTGCGGATCATTCCCTCTGGGAGGATTTTGACAGCACCATCGCCAGCGGCTGCCCTGTCATGCGCAGCCTCAATTCCGGCAAGGCCATCCTGCGGGTGAGCATTTCTCCCCTGGAGGACGAAGAAGGCTGCATCGCCGGCGCGGTCGGCCTGTTCCATGATATCACGGAGTCCGAGCGGCTCGAGCAGACCCGGCGGGATTATGTGGCAAACGTTTCCCACGAGCTGCGCACGCCGGTGGCCGCTGTCCGCGGCTTTGCGGAAGCGCTTTCCGACGGCATGGTCAAAACCGAAGAGGCTCGCGCCCGGACCTATGGCCACATTCTTCGCGAAACGCTGCGGCTGTCCCGGCTGATCGACGATCTGCTGGAGCTTTCCCGGCTGCAATCGGGCACAGTGGCGCTGGAAAAGGCCAACGTCGATCTTCGCGAGCTGCTGCTTTCGGTGGTGGATTGCTACCGGAGCCGCGCCGAGGACGTGGGCGTCTCTCTCGTGGGGGACGTGCCGGAGCAGTGCCCGAAGGTCTATTCCAACGCCGACCGCATCGAGCAGGTGCTGGTCATCATTCTCGATAACGCCCTCAAGTTCACGCCGGACGGCGGCACCGTCACCATCGGCGCGCGGCTGGAGGAAGAAAATGCGATCGTCTACCTTTCCGACACCGGCTGCGGCATCGATCCGGTCGACCTGCCCCACGTGTTCGACCGGTTCTATAAGGCGGACAAGGCGCACGCGCACAGCGGCACGGGGCTGGGGCTGTCCATTGCCTGGGAAATCATGCAGCTGATGGGCGAACGCATCTGGGTCGAAAGCCACGTGGGCGAAGGCACGACGTTCTTCTTCACGGTGCATTATCCGCCGGACGGAACGCCTGCGCCCCAGTTGGGAACGCCGCCCGCCGCCAGGGCGTAGGCTGTAGTTGAAAAATCCGGAAATTCAAAAAGCTGGAAATTACCATGGAACGCTCCCGGAGCCGCCGCGTTCCCGGCTCCCGCAGAGCGGTTGATGCAAGCGAGGAGATTCTATCATGTCAGTCACACCACTCCCGTCGGTTCTCGTGCTGGTGACCAATCAGCATAGCTGCGAACGGCTGATCCGGACGGGGAAACGACTGGTCGCGGCGCAGGAGCAGCTGCGCGTGCTGAGCATCCAGCCGCGAAAGGATGCGCCGGTCAAAAGCGAAGCGCTGGAGCATCTGTTCACCGTTTCGTCCGAACTGGGCGCAGAGATGGCGGTCTATTACAGCGATTTTCCGGTGAAAACCGCCGAAATGTACGTCGGACGGCATCCGGTCGTTCGGCTGGTCATGGGGTGCAGCCCCGAAGCGGACGGCGGATTTTCCGCCCGGCTGCGCGAAGAATTTCCCGCCCTTCCCATCACCGTCGTGGAAAAGGACGGCGAAACGGTGGAGCTGCCCCCGCTTCCGGAGAGGGAAGCGCTGCCGAAGGAGGCGTGAGCGGCGGGAAAACGGCGGTTGGAAAGGAAAAATGGCACGGGGCTGATGCGCTGCGGGAAGCGTTGTGCTTTGAAAGGACGCTCAAAACGGGCAGCGAACGGGCTGGCCTGCGAAAGCGCGGATCACGCGGTTTCGAACGGAAAATTTCGGAAGAATTTGGGGCGCTGTCGGCGGCAGTTTGAAAAGACGTTTGGCGGGTCTCAGTTTGGAACGGCACTACGGAAGCGACGGCTGCCTGCGCGATAGTTCTAAAACAGCGTTCAATGAGTTTCATTTTGAAAGGGCGGCGTTTTGAACGGTCAGTTTTGACGGATTATTTTTGAAAGAGGCGTTTTGTGGTGTTGTGCTTTCGGCACAATGCGGCAGTTCGTCGAAAACTCGTTGTAGCATTGTTGAACGGTTGGCAAAGCTCTTTTTCAGCAGCGCGCGGCATACTCTTTTTTAGCGGTTTGCCTCAAAACACAGAAAACCCGGTTGTCAAAAGCGGCAGCCGGGTTTTGAAATTTTTGGAGCGAAGAAGATTAAACGTTTGGAATGGAGTAATTTTGAAAATTCTTAAAAAAGAAGCAAACCGCCTCAGGCCAGCCGTTCCAGCTCCTCTTCCAGACCGGTGACCTTGCCCACGAACGCGGCGGCCAGCTGGTCGGTAGAAAGGACTTCCTTCGCGGCGGCGCTCACGTCCTCCATGGAAACGGCGTCGATGCTCGCGAGGATTTCCTCTTCGGTTTTTGTTTCGTTGTAAAGGAGTTTGCGCTTGCCGATGGCCGTCATGCGGGAGCCGGTGCTCTCGTTTCCAAGGACGTAGCTGCCTTTGAGCTGTTCCTTGCTTCGGACAAATTCTTCTTCTGTCAGGCCGGTATCCCGCAGGGTATGCAATTCCTCCAGTATGAGCGCCAGCACGGTTTTTGCCTGCGCCGCGTTCGTTCCGGCATAGAAGCCCAGCGTGCCCAGCTGACGATAGCTGGAATTGAAGGAATAGACCGAATACGCAAGGCCGCGCTCCTCACGGATTTTCTGAAACAGCCGCGAAGAGAGGTTGCCGCCCAGGGCGTTGTTGAGCACGAGAAGCGGATAATACCGGGGATCCTGCGCGCAATAGGCGGGCGTGGCCAGACAGATGTGGCACTGCTCGATGGGCTTTTCTTTGCTCAGGAAGCGATGGCCCTGCGGGACGATCACGGACGGATAGGGCTCCGGCGGGAAGGGGCTGCCCGCATCGCAGAAGTACTTGCAAAGCACGTCGTAGAGCTGCTGCTCTTCAAAATTGCCCGCCACGGCCACGAGGATATTGCCGGCGTTGTAGTGCCGCGCAAGATAATCCGTCACCAGCTCCCGCGTCATGGAACGGACACTTTCTTCCGTTCCGAGGATGGGCTTTCCCAGCGGGCTTTCGCCGAAATACGCCGAGGAAAGCAGCTCCATCGCCACGTCCTCCGGCGTGTCCTCCACCATGAGGATCTCCTCGCACACGACGCCCTTCTCTTTTTCCATCTCCGCCGGATCGAAGGCGGAATGGAATACCATGTCGCTCAGGACGTCGGCGGTTTTTTCCAGATGGACGTCCATGGATTTGGCATAAAAGCAGGTACATTCCTTGGACGTGAAGGCGTTGAGCTGCGCGCCGATGCCGTCCATTTCCGCGGCGATGGCCTGCGCGGAGCGCTTTTCCGTCCCCTTGAAGAGCATATGCTCGATATAGTGGGACACACCGGCCTCTCCCGGCCGCTCTTTGACCGAGCCGGTGCCTACCCATACGCCCATGGAAACCGAACGGAAATGAGGAAGCCGTTGGCCGATGACCCGGATGCCGTTGGGCAGAGTCGTTTCATAAAACATTTGTCATCACCTGTTCTTTCGTTACAATAAGGAAATTTTCTGAACGGCTGCGTCTTTGAAAATCGGATAAAAAGTTCCGTTTTAATGCTCAGCGCAGCAGCGCGCTCAAGGGCTGCGGGACGTATCCGCCGCTTCGCAGCGTTTCAAGAATTTCCGAAAAACATCCCGTCATAGTCTTTGTCGGTTCAAAGCGAATTATTGCCCCTTCGAAACATTCTTTTTCGACCCGGGCGGCGATCTCCGCGCTGTCGCAGGAGCGGTTGAGCAGATCGAAGCTGGAAAGCACGGTGGAAAGCCCTTCTTTTGCGGCGAGAGATTCCACCAGCGCCGCATCGGCGGGCTCGCCGGGCATGACGAAGCGCAACGCAGCGCCGCAGGCGGAAAAGACGGCCGCCCCTTCTTTGAGCTCTTCAAGGATCCCCTGCTTTTCGCGCTCTTCCAGCAGCAGACCGGCTTCGCAGCCGTGGCGGAGAATGTTCGAGAGCAGATCGGGATCGGCGCGCGCCATGCGGGCGGAAACGAAAAACGCGACGGGCGTGTTCTCGCTTTGTGCCAATTCCAGCAGCTCCGGAAGCGATCGGGCATTCCAGCGGACGGCGCATTCGAGCATCACGCCCTCGGTTCCCCGATAAACCGGGCCGGAAAACACGGCCTGATCCGCCGGGGCGCGCGTAAGAAAATAGGCTCCGGCGATGAGCGCAAGAATGAGGATGCTCCACCAGTGGCTATGACGGTTTTGAGAAAACATACCGGTCCCCTCCCCTTTTTCGTTTGTGAAAGGTTTGCGGTACCAGTATATGGGGGCGCTGCGCCTCTTAGACCGGCGGAACGTCAAAGCGCGGCAAAGGGAGCAAAATCCCCTTCACCGCGCTTGATGATAGTTGAAATGTTCGTTTGCCGCGTCCGGCGAAGGGGCGCGCCCTTAGTTCTTGCTTTCTTCGGGCAGCAGACCCTTGCGGGTCAGGTTCACGCGGCCCTTGTCGTCGATCTCTTCGACGCGCACGAGAATCTCGTCGCCGATGTTGACCACGTCCTCCACCTTGCCCACACGATGGTTGGACAGCTTGGAAATGTGGACGAGGCCGTCCTTGCCGGGCAACAGCTCAACGAAGGCGCCGAAGGTCATGATGCGGACGACTTTGCCCAGATACACCTCGCCCACGGCGATCTCGTGCGTGAGGGAATCGATGATCTTCTTGGCTTCCTGCGCGGCTTCGCCGTCGGGAGAGGCGATGAACACGCTGCCGTCGTCGTCGATGTCGATCTTGACGCCGGTGTCGGCGATGATCTTGTTGATGACCTTTCCGCCCGGTCCGATGACGTCGCGGATCTTGTCGGGGTTGATCTTGAAATGGAGGATGCGGGGCGCATACTTGCTCATTTCCTTGCGAGGAGCGGGCAGCGTTTCGAGCATCCGGTCAAGGATGAACAGGCGGCCGTCGAGTGCCTGGCGGAGCGCGCGCTCGATGATCTCGCGGTCAATGCCCTTGATCTTCATGTCCATCTGGATGGCGGTGATGCC
>JAEYFO010000127.1 GCA_023402915.1 Bacillota bacterium
GGGAGCGTCTGGTCGTCGTGCTGCGGTATGGCCTGGGCGAGACCCCCTGCCTTCCTCAGCGCGAAGTGGCAAAGCGCCTGGGCATCAGCCGCTCGTATGTCTCCCGGATCGAAAAACGGGCGCTGGAACGGCTGCGCGACCGGCTGGAAGACGGGGAGGGCGGCGCAAAGAATACCTGAGAGAAAGGACGGAAGTCGGGACGCGGAAGCATTGGGAGAAGTTTGGAAGGGGGGATAAAGAATCAAGAAGAAAAGTTAAAAAGGATAGTAGATAAATAACAAAATTTGGCAAAAAGATTTACAAAGAATTTCGATTTGGATAGAATAAAGCTGTCATCTGGAGAACTGACAGGAAAGCAGTACCACAGATGCGGGTTGAAATAAAAAAATGTAAGCTCGTGGAAAAATTTTTTCTCGGGCGATTGCAGCGCATCAGAATTCTGGTGCGCTGTAATTTTTTATGAGCGAAGAACGTTTTTCAGAAAAATATTCTTCCTGCGCCTGATGATCGCAGGGGGATTTCGATTTTGCACGCGCGGCAGAGCCGTCCCTCGGTTCTGCGGGAATGGAATTTTGAAAAAATACCGGCCGTCGTCTGTCGTTTGCAGATCCTGATAAGCGCAGCCGCAAACGCGCAGCTGGTGCAGCTCGATTGAGATCGACTAAAACGGCGCAGTCATTCCCGGCCTTTTCGCGGCGGGCGAGACGAGGCGGTATTCAGGGCTCCAATCGTCTTGGCGGAAATTCTCTGGCGGAAATCGCTACGTTTGGACGCATTGCCGGAAAGAACGCGGCAAAGGATGAGTCATAAGGCCGAATACAAAAGATACCGATCGTGCCCCGTGGACGGTCGGTATCTTTTGTATTTTTGGAAAAACGAAAAATTTTTACGCCCCAAAGAGAATGGAACGAAACAATGACCGAAGGCAAACCGGAACAGGACGGGCCGGTTCAATAGGGCGCACCGGTTTTTTGATGGGCCGCGGGATCAGTCCTCGTCGTAAGGCTCCCAAATGCCGTAACGCTCCAGAAAATCTTTGTACTGCCATTGAGGACCTTCTTCCAGAAGGCGCAGGAGTTCTTCCTGCAGCTCGGCTTTTTTCATTTTGTTGACAGTGCGGAGCAGTTCCTGCTGCTCTTTTTCGTAACGCCGCTCTTCTTCTTCCTGCCAGGCCACCAGTTCCGCGCGGTAGTTCTCTGCTTCTTCCGGATGCGCCGCAAAAAACAGGGCGATTATATGCTTGCAGATGATGCGCCTCCCTGCGGCGTGGGGACAGGAACAGCGGCTTTTGCGCGGATGCGCCGGATCGATCAGCACCTCATAGGACGCGCCGTTCCGACCGGCAACAACGCCTTCGTATTGCTGCTCCGCCCTTTCAGAACAGCGCAGCACCTTTCCGTATTTGAAATATTCATAGCCGCGATAGGCGGATGCGCCGCTGGCGAGAGACAACAGGCTCATGGGCCGCTCCTTTCGAATTATGGACGCCCCATCAGGCGAGGACGGATCCGTTCGGCATAATACCCGGCGCACAGGCCGAAAAACCAGTCCAGCGCGAAAAACAGCGGCTGGAGCGCCGCAGCGCCCGCGATCACCGCCCAGAGGGGCAGCGACAAAAACGCTGTGGGCGACAAGCCGGTCAGCAGCCGGAGCGCGCCCGCCCACAGCAGCAGCCCGCCGTCAAAGCACAGAAGCAGCACGATGCGGCGAACCAGGGGCGGACGCTGAGAAAGCGCGTCGCGCACGACGGCGTACCAGCCCAGGAAACAGCCGTAGGGCAGCAGGGAGACCCGGTTCGGCAGCAGGAAAAAGCCCAGCGCGCAAACCGCGGCAAAGGAAAGCAGCGCCGTGCCCCGCAGCCCCTCGCCGAGAAACAGCAGCGGGAGGAGCGCGCACAGAAAATAAAATCCCGCGCGGCCCGCAGGCGCGGCGGAAGCGGCATAGAGCGTGAGAAAGGACAGAGCCGTCACGATACCGCCCAGCGCCAGGCGGCGGGCGGGCGAAGAAAATCGAGAGGAATTCATGCAAAACCCTCCTAAAGACGAATGGAGCTTCAAAAAGCGGGGTTGCTCCGGAAAAACGTTCGAAAACAGAAAAGCCGTCTGCGGGAAGGCGTTCCGGCCGTTGGACGAACCCTCCGGAGCAGACCGGCTTTTTGGCGGAAGAATTTTTGAAAAATTGCCGCGCACGCTTTGACGAAGTTTTTTCTGGGGAAAAAGAAGTTAAAACCGGAACGTTCCGCCGAATGCACCGGTTTTCAAAAAAGCGAAAAAATCGTTCAGCCAAACCGGCAGGCATTTGAGGGAGCAGGAAAACGAAGAAGTTTGCCGCCTGTTGGGAAGCAATCTGTCCCCAATGGATGCAGCGCTTCAAAAGGCGGCAATGCGGCGCGCGAAGTAAAGGGGGGAGCGCAGGGAGACGGGTTTTTCAAATGTGAAACCGGCAACAGCGGATCGCAGCGCGCTTTCGAAACAATGAAAAAACCAGCCGCGCCGTTACAAAACAGCGCTATCGATCGACAAGGGGGCATACGATTCTTGCCGTGCTCGTCGTCGCGCGTCACGAGGGGAGGGGGGATACGGGTCAAACTCACCCGCGATACACAATGTACCTCGGAGGGAAAGATGGTTTTTCTGATGAGACGCCGATGCGCGCCTAACTTTGAAACGGCTTTTCCCGTGTGAACAGAGGGGAGAAAAGCTTTCACCCGAAACGCGCTGTATGCCCCGAAGGAGAAGCGTGTCTGGCTTGACGGGAAGAGACAACTTTGCGATGAGCGAAAGCCGTCGCCCATGCCCGAAACGGGATCGCGCCTGCTCGGCGGAAACCGATGCGTTTAGACCTTTCGCCGCGGGAAAAGGCAACTGCGCAGGCCGGAAAGCGCTCAGCAGCAGCGGATGAAGTCGCCGCCCATGCATTCGCAGCAGCAGTCCAGACACCAGAGCGTCTGGCAGACCTGGCACACGTCCAGACCGCCGCCGTTTCCGGTCGTGGGACGGCCATAGGTGCGGTAGGAGTTGGTCAGCGTGGTGTATGCGTTGCGGTATTCGGCGTTCGAAGGATCCATCTGCGTGGCGCGACCGATGTTTTCCCGCGCGGTATCGTAGGCGCCGCGCCGCAGGGCGATCACGCCGCTGAGGTAGTACCACTCTGCCGTCCGGTCGGGAATGGAGTTGAGCACGCTTTGCGCCATGTTCAAATTGCCGGCGGAAAGCAGCTGGCGCACCCGCTGGAACTGGCTGAAGGAATTGCCATAGCTGCCCGCGCCGGAGGAAGAACCGCCGGAGTAGCCGCCGGAATAGCTCCCGGAAGAAGAGCCGGACGCGCCGGACGAACGGCCCGCCCGCTGCTTGGTGATGAGGTCATAGGCCTCGTTGACCTGCTTGAGCTTTTCGTTGGCCAGATCCTTGAGGGGATTGTCCGCAAATTGATCCGGGTGATATTTTTTGACCAGCTCGCGGTAAGCGCGGCGGATCTCTTCGTCGGAGGCGGTTTCGGACACGCCCAGAACTTCGTATGGATTCATCAGGTAGCTCCTTTTATCGAAAATGGCACGATTGCCCGGAAAATTCTATTTTCAGTATAAACCAGTTTGGGGGAAAAAGCACGGACTTCTCGGAGAAATCAGTGGTTTTTCTGCCTGTTTGGACGCAAAAAGCGTCTCAAATTTCAAAAAAAGTCAGTCGCGCTCCGGCGGTCAAAGCGGCTGCTTCGGCGTTTTCGAACCGCCCGCTTCCTTGGCGGCCCGTTTTGCTTCTGCTCTCGTGCAGCCGCAGAGCACCTGATCCGTGCGGGTCACGGCGCCCTCGCCCAGGATGTTGGCCACAATGGGGGAAAGGCTGTTGCCCGGCAGAAGCGCGGCGGTTTTGCCCGCTTCCAAAAGGGAGTTGAGCAGCCCGAAGCGCACCCGCTCCTTTTCGGCTTTCACCCCTTCCACAGAACCGAATTGACGCAGCAGCACATTGTAGCAGCCGCTTTTTGCATCCTTTTCCAAATCGTCCCACGCGTCCAGCAGATAGACCCAGCGGCCCAGATTCAAGCCGATCCAGCTGAGCGCCTCTTGGTGGGCGGCGGACAGCGCTTTTCCCGCGGGCAGGCCGGAAACGATGGCTTCCATGCACTGCCCGAAGGCCAGCGCCGGTTCGTCCAGCCGGTCGCAGTGTTCTTTTTCGAGGGAAGAAAGCGCGCTCATGCCCCTTTGAATGCCCGCCTGCACGGCGTCCTCCAGCCGCAGGCAGGCTTTTTTTGCGCCGGGGCGAAGAAGCGCCGTGCCCAGCGCGCCGCGGACGGGGTGCTCGTCCTGCCGGTCGTCCCGGCATTTGAGCAGCGCCAGATAGAGATTGACAGCGGCGGCATAGCTGGTGTCGGCGTTGGGCTCGGTGACGAAAATGCGCTTCCAGGGCTTCAACGGGCAGCGGCCGGGCAGAGGGCGCACGCCCGCGCTCATCGATCCGCCAAGGAGCGAAAGAAACGCCGCGTCATATGTCAGCGACAGGCTCGAACAAAGGCCGCATTCCTTTCGCAGGCAGCGGCACACGCCGCAGTAATGGGCGCGATAGGTGGAAAATTCCCGCACCTTCAGCTCGTCGCGCAGGGGAGTCAGATAGCCGAACATCAAACAAAAGCCCTTTCTGTTGCCGGATGGAGCACGCCCCGTCTTGCCGGAACGGGGGAGTGCTTTTCTTATTGTACCGTTTGATCGTTTCACGCGCAACCGCTTTGGGGCATAGGATATTCCACAGGGACGGAGAGGAACACCGCTTTGGTTTTTCCGTTTCGAATCAGGCCGTGAAAGAGCGCTTTTGCGGCAGGATAAGGAGGGTTTTTCATGTACAGCAAAAACAGCTGCGGCTGCGGCCGCGCGGATCAGTGGCAGCGGGAGCGGCAGGCGGCGCAGAGCCGTCCGCAGGCCGCGTCCGTGCCCGCCGCGCGAAACGATCTGCGGCTTTCCCGCGCCTATGTGCCGTTCCAGACCTTTGGCGAACGGTTCGCCCCGGCGGAAGCGCTGCAAAAGGGCTCGCTCTTTGTGGCGCTGTATCAGCCGTATTGCTGAAGGGAGGGAGCGTTATGAACGAACGGGCAAGAGAACTGCTCCGGCAGATTTATGAAATGGAGTTCACCTGCATCGAATTGCAGCTTTATCTGGATACCCATCCGGACGACCAGCAGGCGCAGCAGGAATTTATCCGCCATTCCCGCCACCTGCGGGAGCTGAAGGCGGCTTATGACAGGGAAGTCGCACCGCTGCACAATTTTGGATATTCTTCCATCGAGACGGGCAGCTGGGTCACCGCGGCCCCGTGGCCGTGGGAATGTTAGGAGGGCCGGGCCATGTGGATCTATGAAAAGAAGCTGGAATTCCCCATCAACATCAAAAAGCCCGACCTGCGGGTCGCGAAAATTCTTCAGGCGCAATACGGCGGCCCTGCGTCCGAGCTGACGGCCGGGCTGACCTATCTGACGCAGCGCTATTCCATGCCGGACGACCGGGTCAGGGCCTGCCTGACAGACGTCGGGACGGAGGAACTTTCTCATTGGGAAATGATCGGGACCATGCTCTATCAGGTCATGAAGGGCGCGCCTATCGCCGCGATCAAGGCGGCGGGGCTGGATCCGTACTACGTGCAGCACGGGCCGGGGACCTATCCCGTCGATCCGGACGGCGTGCCGTTCACCGCGGCCTACTTTACGGTGCTGGGCGATCCCATCGCAGACATCACGGCGGACATGGCGGCGGAGCAGAACGCCCGCGCCACCTACGAGCACATCTTGCAGCTGACGGACGATCCGGACGTGATCGCGCCCATCCGCTTCCTGCGGGAACGGGAGATCGTCCATTATCAGCGCTTTGGCGAGTGCATGATGATCCTGGAGGAACGCCGGGAAAACAGGCGCTGAGCAGCGCAAAAAACGGATAAAAAAGGCTGGATGACGCACATCCGGCCTTTTTGGCGGTTTTGGGGAAAATGAAAGATTAGGGGAGGAAGCGCTGTTTTTTGGAGGAAGAACAGCGCTGGTTGAACTTTCGAAGATACTTCCGGACAGATCGAAAGAACAAGACGGTTTTCCGGCAGTTGGGAGATGCAAGAAAGACAACGCTTTGAGGAACAGCCCCAAAGGATGACGATGTTTATCAAAGATTTGAACATCGAAAAATGCGGCGCTGTTTTCGAAAGTTCAACCATCTTCAAAGACAGCACCGCATTTTGAAATTCCGCTATCTTGAAAAAAGCAGCACGCGCTTTTTGCAACGTCGTCAAACCGGCAAGGGACGGCAATGTTTTTCGACAGTTCCCAAACAGTGCGGACAAAAAGCGGGTGAAACCTGCGCGTCGAACGGGTGCGGACTGCTCTTTTCCAAAGGACAATTCTGGCCTGAAAAGCGCTTACTCCGCTTCGTAGACGATCTCGCCCCTGCGGATGGTCTTGAGCACCTTGATGTCCTTGAGGGTCGCGGG
>JAEYFO010000131.1 GCA_023402915.1 Bacillota bacterium
ATCACCAACCAGCGCGAGACCACGGTCATCTGGGACAAGTTCACCGGAAAGCCCGTGTGCCCCTCCATCGTCTGGCAGGACATGCGCACGGCGGACCGCGTCACGGAACTGATCGAAAAGCACGGCGATGAATACTACGCCCGCAACGGCTGCCCGTTCGTAACCAACTGCTCCGGCCCGAAGATCGAATGGATCATGCAGAATCTGCCCGAAGTGAAAAAGGGCATCGAAGAGGGCCGCCTGCTTTACGGCTGGATCGACACCTGGCTCATCTGGAAGATGACCGGCGGCAAGGCGCACATCACCGACTACACCAACCCGCCCTGCACGCTGATCTTCAACCTTGACACGCTCGATTATGACGACGAGATCCTCCAGGAGCTGGGCATCCCGCGCAGCATCCTGCCCACGCCCGTCAAGACCGGCACCTGCGTGGTCGATACCGACCCCGAAGTGTTCTTCGGCCATGCGATCCCGATCGGCGCTTCCTCCGGCGACCAGACTGCCGCCGCCTTCGGCCAGGCCTGCATCGAGCCCGGCATGATCAAGAACACCTACGGCACCGGCTCGTTCATGGTCATGAATACCGGCAGCACCCGCGCCAGGAACGTTCCCATGTCCGCCGGTCTCTTCATCGAAACGGCCAACGACATTGCCGAGGACGTCCACTATGTCCTCGAAGGCTTTGCCAATGTGTCCGGCTCCGCCATCCAGTGGCTGCGCGACGGCCTGGGCATCGTCAAGGACGCCAAAGAAGCGCAGGAGCTGGCCATGTCCGTGCCCGATAACGGCGGCGTGTACTTCGTTCCCGCCTTCGCCGGTCTGCCCAACGGCAGCGACCCCTATGCCCGCGGCACCATCATCGGCGTGACCCGCGGCACCACCAAGGCGCACATCTGCCGCGCCGCCATCGAAGCCATGGCCTATCAGGTGGCCGAAGCGTTCGAAGCGATGGCGCAGTATTCCGGCGTGGAGATCCGCTCCGTCCGCGCCGACGGCGGCGGCTCCAAGAACGACTTCCTCTGCCAGTTCCAGGCGGACATTCTGGGCGTTCCCGTGGAGCGTCCGGTCATCACCGAAACCACCTGCCTGGGCGCGGCCTATCTGGGCGGCATCGCCACGGGCTTCTGGAAGAGCCAGGAAGAAGTGGCGGCCAGCTGGCAGTGCGAGAAGCGCTTTGAGCCCCAGCTGACGAAGGAACAGCGCGAAGAGCTGATGGCCGGCTGGCGCCGTGCGGTCAAGCATTCTTCCGGCTGGCTCAAGAAGTAATCGCTTTTTCAAAAACATTGCGCCTTCCCCGCGCCTTTTCCTGCGGGGAGGGCCTTTGTTTCGTCCCGTCCGGCGCGCAGTCTGGCGCAGGGGGCCGCCTTTTTCGCGCTTGCCGCCGGATCGTTTCGCATTCAGGAGGTCTATTTTTCATGAAAAACATCGCGCTCATCAACGCCAACGTGATCCCCATGGAGGGATACAGCCGCCACAGCGCCGTGCTGGCGCTGGACGGCACGATCGCCGCCCTCGGCACAGACGAAGAAATTTCCAAAAAAGCGGCGGAAGCCGGCGTTACCCCCATCGACCTGCACGGCGCGACCGTGCTGCCCGGCCTGTACGACTGCCACGCCCATCTGGCGCTGACCGGCCACGATTCCATGGGCATCAACCTTTACGATGCAGGCGACATCGCCACGGTGCTGGAGCGGCTGCGCAAAGCGAACGCCGAATGGCCGTCCGACCGCTGGCTCTTCGGGCAGCGGCTGGACGAAGCGCTTTTGAAGGAAAAGCGCCCGCCGACGATGCGGGAGCTGGACGAATTCCAGCGCCCCGTGTTCATTTCCGACCGCGGCGGCCACTATACTCTCGTCAACCGGCTGGCCTTTGACGCGCTGGGCCTGACCCCCGACATAACGGGCGTGCGCGTCGATGAAAACGGCAAGCTGACCGGCCGCCTTCAAGATACCGCCAACAAGACCGCCCGCAACCGCTTCCCCTGGACGAAGGAACAGACCCTCGAAGCCATGCGTTACACCATGGAGCTGGCGCTGACCAAGGGCATCACCACCATCCATTGCCAGGAGGGCTTCACGCTGGACGATCCCTCCGTGCCGCTGCTGCTCGAGCACATGGATTCCTTCCCCATCGACCTTCAGATCTACTGGTGCGTCGCCAATCCGCACGACGAGCCCATGTGCCGCCAGATCGGCATCTGGGGCGGCGACATCCTGCTTGACGGCTCCATCGGTTCGCGCACGGCGGCCTTCTCCGAGCCCTATGCCGACGGCGGCGGCTGCGGCTATCTGAACTTCTCCGACGAAGAGGTCAACAACTTTGTCGAAGGCGCTGTGGTGCGCGATCTGGCCGTTTCGTTCCATGTCATCGGCCAGCGCGGCATCGATCAGGCGCTCACCGCCATGGAAAAAGCCCTCGAAAAGCACCCCGAAAAGCGCGAGACCGCCCGCCTGCGCCTGGAGCATTTCGGCTTCCCGAAGCAGAGCGACATCGACCGCGCCGCGAAGATGAACGTGCGCATTTCCACGCAGCCCGCCTTTACGTACCTGCGCGGCGGCCCCACGTCCGTGTATCGCAGCCGTCTGGGCGAAGCGCGTGAAAAAGCCGGCTACCCCCTGCGCCGGATGCTGGACGCGGGCCTGTGCCTGGGCGGCGGCTCCGATTCGGACATCACGCCCCTCGATTCCCTGCTGGGCATTCACGCCGCCGTCAACCAGCCCTATCCGGAAAACTCCGTCACGCCCTATGAAGCGGTGCGCATGTATACCCTGGACGCGGCCCGCTGCGGCTGGGAAGAGGACAAAAAGGGCAGTTTGAAGGTGGGCAAGCAGGCCGATAT
>JAEYFO010000201.1 GCA_023402915.1 Bacillota bacterium
CCCTTCCCCACCGTCGTGGTGAGGGGATTGGGCTCCACTTCGTCAAAGATCACGGCGGACACGCCCTCTTTTTTCAGAAGCTCCAGCGTCCGATCGAGCAATCCGCTCTTTTTCGCGCTGCTGCGGCCGGTGACGACCAGCGCCTTTTTCCCAAGACGCGCCGCTTCCTCGCCGACCTTTTGGGAAACGCCGTTGCCGAAAACCAGATTCACGGGAAGATGGTACAAAAAATTCATGAAAAAATTCCTCCTTGCGATGCGGTATGTCAAAGCGCCCCAGGCAAGCGCTTTTTTGAAATTTTTGAACCTCTTTGGGACTTTCTGTGGACTTTTCCGGACTTTTTTAGAACTTCTTCGGGCTTTCTTCAAAAATTATTCCGGAAGATGCTCCAAGCCGTAGGGCCAGCCGCAAACGCCGCCCAGATCGTAGAGCGTTTCGTATCCCAGCTTTTCCATGACCTCCACGGCCATCCGGCTGCGCCGCCCCGAGCGGCAATAGACGATCACCGGGCGGGCCTTGTCCGGCAAAAGCGCCTCGACGCCCGCTTCCACGTCGTCCACCGGCAGCAACAGGCTCCCGGCGATATGGCCAAGGGCGTATTCCTCCTCTGTGCGCACATCCAGCAGCGCAGCGCCGCCCGCTTCCAAAAGAGCGTGGGCGCGCGCCGGTTCGATCAGCTCGATCATTGTAACGCTTCCTCTCCTATACTTCCTTGCTTATCTTTTTTCGCTTTGGTCATTCAGACAAAATTGTCCGTCCTGTTCCCGGATGCGTCCCTGCAAAAGCGCGCACTGCACGCCCTCGCGCGCCGCGTTTGCCATGGCTGCGCCCAGACGCTGGCAGCCCAGCAGGCGCGCCATGGCGCGAAGCAGCGCTTCTTCCGGCAGCGGCCCTTCGCTTTGCAGCGCCAGCACCGCGGCGTTTGCCATCTCATAGGGGCAAAGCTCCGCCGGATCGCGCCGCGTCCCCGGTTTGGGCGTTCGAAGCAGGCGGTACTCCGTGGGGGCGCTGTCCCTCCGCCAGTAGAACACCCGGCCGCCCTGCGTGGTTTTTTGGGCGTTCAGGGTCTTGGCCAGCTCGGACAATCGCTTTTGCAGCCGTGCGCCCGCCCGCTGCACGCCCAGCGACTGAAGCACCCGGCGCAGCAGCACCTCCTCGCTCACCGGCGCTTCCGCCGCCACGACCTGCGCCAGCTTCTGCCGGAGCCGGTCGTCGTAAATGGGCAGAAGGATCTCCTCCACCGGCAAACCCTCCTGCCGAAGCGCGGCGCTTTCATAGGGCGCAGTCTCCGCCGGGAAAAACGGGTGGAGCGGCTGCACACTCTGGCGCTTTGAGGACGCGCTTGAAGCAGGCGCGGCTGCTGAGCCTGTCGGGCGTTCTGCCGCTATGGCCGCAGAGGCAGGCGGACTTGCCGGTTCCTGTGAGATGACGTCCGCGGTTTCTGATAGTTTTTCCGGCGTTGATGCGTCCTTTTTGTCCTCTTCCGCCGTGTCCTGCGGCAAACCGTCTCCCGGCGTTTCTTTTACGCCGGACAGCCGCTCCGGTTCGGCGGTTTCATCCTGCTCCAGTACATTCGATACGGCAGGCGCTTCTTCCTCAACGCGCCCTGCTGCCGTTCGTCCGGCAGTTTCTCCGTCGATCAGCTCTTCGTTTTCTTCAGAAAAAGACTCGCGTTTCTTCCGTTCCTCCGGCTCGTTGGGCCACTGGGGCGCGAGCGGCGCAGAAAATTCTTCCCGCGCTTCTTCCGCCCACGGTGCAGCGTCGCATTTTTCTTTTTGAAAAACGCCCTGCGGCGCGGCTTCCAGCGCGGCGGCGATGGTTTCGAGCACGCCGTCCGGATTTTCCAGCCATTGCCCGCTCCAAAGCGTCAGCAGCGGCCAGCCCGCCCGGCGCAGCACCGGTTCCTTCTTCGTCAGCCGGTCAAACAGCGCTTCCGGCGGCAAAAACCGTCCGTCCAGCAGCAGCCCCAGGCGCTTTTGTCCGTTGGCCGCCGTCAAAATCACGTCCGGCTCGTCCGCGGCTCCAAGGCGCGCGTCCCAGCCCCGCCCGTTCGCCAGCGCAAAAATCGCCTGCACGAAGGGCGATCCTGCTTTTTCAAAGGGCGCGCTTCCTTGCTCCGGCAGGGTCAACAGCCCCAGATCCCGCGCCTGCCGCCAGAGCGTTTCTTCGTTTTTCCGTCCAACGAGCACAACGCCGCCGCCCGCCGCCAGCAGCGGAAGCAGCAGCTCCGGCGCCCCCCCCTCCACGCCGTCCACGACCAACAGATCGAAGCGGTATTTTTTGCCCAGCAGCAGCCGCGCCGCCTGCTCCGGCGACGTCAGAACGCAGGGCAGCGCCCGTTGGAGCACCTCCGGCATCTGCTGCGCCGCCAGATCGGGGCTAAGGCCCTCCTGCATCGCCCGCAGCAGCAGCGCTTCTTCGCTGTAGGGCGCGGGGGTTCTTTTTGAAATTTTGGAAAAAATCGTCTGCCGCCTGCCCAGCCGCGCCGAAAGCGCCGCCCGGGACAGGGCTTCCGTCTGCTGTTCCAGGGAAAGCAGCTCGCCCAGCGACGTTTCCCACGCCGGACGCTCCGCCGTTTCAAAGCAGAGCTGCGGCTCTTGTTGCAGCATTTGTCCGCTCACCGCGCGGCACAGCGCCTTTTCAAAGGCCGGTTCGAGCGCCTCGTGCGCCATGCCGCCCTCATAGGCCTGCACCACCGGCAAAAGCCCCGCTTCAACAGCCTGCGCCCGGGTCTGCCGCCAGCCGATCCACGGGGGCAGCCGGTCTTTTTCCGCCTGCCAGAGCGCCAGCTTGTTCGCCGCGGCGGACAAAAACGGTTCGCCGCCAAGCGGCAGTTCGCCCAGCTTGAGCAGCTCTTCGAGCGCGTTCCACTGCTTTGAAAATTCCTGATACGGGGTCTCAAACGCTTCGGGCAGCTCCCGGCTCAGTCCGACACAGCGGCCATAGAGCGCCGCAGCCGCCGGACGGGAGCGCAAAACCTCCATCACCGTCCGGTCGATCTCCGCGGCGATGCGGCATTTCCCCTCAATGGCGATCCATTCCGTATAAACGTCCCGCCAGAACGAGCCCAGCAGTCCGCCGAAAGACGTTTGCAGCTGCTGCACCAGTGCCTGCTCCGTTTGATAGGCCAAAATGGAGCGCAGCAGCGCCGCAACCTGTTTTTTGTCCAGCCGCAGCCCGTTTCGCATCATGGGCAGCAGCTCGCGCAGAATGCGGTTCTGCTCGTTTTGCCGGGCGACGACCCATTGCTTTTCGCTGTTTTGCCAGCGGTCGAGCAGCTTTTGCGCGTCGATGGCCAGCGCCGGTTCCGCCACGGAGCACAGCAGCCGCGCCCGAAGATCAGCCGCCCGCCGTCCGTGCTGCAAGAGCTCTCGCACCTTGGCCGAAAGCGCGCCCAGATCCTCTGCATGCAGCCAGGCCTCCGGCAATTCCGGCAGCTTGGCCGCCGCGCCCGCCAGCAGCGCCAGCCGGTCGTATTCCTCCCGCGTGACGGGGTGCGGCAAACTCAGCCGGACGCACAGCGCCCGGACGGCTTCCTCCGCCGCCCGCGCCGCCTGCTGCGCCTGCTCCATGTGGGAAAGCGCCCGCAGCAGCCCGCCTTGGGACAAAAGCGTCTGTTCAATGGGCAAAAAATCCTCTTGCGACGGGTGCCCTGTTTTCCGCCCCGCTTCCACC
>JAEYFO010000246.1 GCA_023402915.1 Bacillota bacterium
GGGCAGCGCAGCGGCAAGGCCGTGGGCGATAACGCCGGGCAGCACGGCATGGAGATCGCAGGGCGTTACGCCCGGCCGGTAGCTGGGCTGGACGGCGGAAAATGCGCGGGACGGCTGGCGGCGCAGAAAATCCCCTACCCGCTGGGCGGGCGCAAAATAGTTCTTTCCGCCGGCGGCAAAAGCAGAGAGTTCCATGGCCTGCTGAAAGCGCATCCCATCGAGCGGACCGCCGCCAAAATCCTCCGGGCCGACCTGAACGACCACCGCCGCGTTGGCGTTTTGCCCGTCGCGGGCATGGAAGCTCATGCCGTTGGTCACAACGCCCCCCTCTTCGCTCGACGAGGCGACGACCTGTCCGCCGGGGCACATGCAGAACGTATACACGCCCCGCGCGCCATCCTTGGCGGCAAGGTGATATTCCGCCGCGCCCAGCCGGGGGTGTCCGGCCAGTTTTCCGTATTGGGAAAGGTCGATCATGCTTTGCGGATGCTCGACGCGCACGCCGGCAGCAAAGGGCTTGGCGCGAAGATTCAGCCCTTTTTCAAGGAGCATTTGGTAAACGTCCCGGGCGCTGTGTCCCACGGCCAGGATGCAGGCGTTCGTTTCGATGGGGCCATGGTTGGTTTCTACAGCGCAAAGCGTTCCGTTTTTCAGCTGCAAACCGGTCAAACGGGTGTGAAAACAATATTCCCCGCCAAGGGACAGGACTTCTTCCCGGACGCGGGCGACGATGGTGCGAAGGATGTCCGTGCCGATGTGCGGCTTTGCGGCATAGGCGCATTCCGGCGGTGCGCCGAAGCGAACCAGATCGTCCAACACCAGTTGACAGCGGGGATCTTTGATGCGGGTGGTGAGCTTCCCGTCGGAAAACGTGCCTGCGCCGCCCTCGCCGAACAGGACGTTGCACTGCGGGTCAAGCGGGCCGCCGTTCCAGAACGTTTCGACGCGCCCGGCGCGTTCTTCCACAGGGACGCCCCGTTCCAGAATCAGCGGACGATAGCCCTCGCGCGCCAGCGTGAGCGCCGCAAACATGCCCGCAGGTCCTGCGCCCACCACGACGGGACGGCCAAGAAGGGGCAGCGTACCCGGTTTGGGGGGCGCTGCGTCCAAGACGGGCGCGGCTTCCACGCCGGGAAGGGCTTTGGAAAGCAGCTTCTGTTCGCTGGGCGCGTCCAGCGTGACGGTGTATTGAAAGTGAATATCGCTCTTTTTGCGCGCGTCCAGCGAGGAACGGCGGATGCGCAGGTTGCGCAGCGCATCGGGCGGAAGCTGGAGCCGTTTGGCGGCTTTGGGAAGTAAAAGCGCCTCCTCCTCGTCCAGGGAGAGGCGCAGATCACGAATCAAAACGGTCATGGGAAAACTTGCTCCTTAAAGTCAGGACGGGGTCAGCGTCAGGGTAACGGTGCTCGGCCAATACTGCACGGTGAGGCCGTCCTCCCCACTGCCGGCCTGCGCGGAAAGCGTCAGCTCATGAGCTCCGGCAGTCAGACCGGAAGCGTCCACGAACAGCGCCACGTCTTTTTCGCCAAGGCTGTTGAGGGCGCTGAGCGGACCGGTAAGCATGATCTTTCCGGCTTCGATGCTCAGGGAAGCGGAAAGGTCCTTGCCGAGGTTTCGCACTTCGATGGGAACGTCGTAGAACGTGTCGGTGCGGGTTTTTTCCTCGATGCGGACAAACACGTTGAACACCTTGTTGCCGATCAGGCGCACACCGTCGGGCAGCTGGAGGTTGACGGCATAATTCAGCACAGATTCTGACGCGCCCTGCAGATCGATCGGGTCGATGGTGATGGCGCTGATCGTGTCGAGCACGGACTGCTCCGCGGCGATCTCCACCATGGCGGAGGGCGTGATGCTCACGTCGAGCATTTCATAGCCTTCGGCCAGCGCGTCCGTGCCAAGAAGCGCCCCTTCCACGCTGAGCGGAACGGTCTTTTTGGGCAGAACGGTCATTTTGTAGCTGACATAGGGCATGTCGCCGGTAAAGTTGCTCGGATCGATGGTGACCCCTTCGCTGTCCATCAAAATGACGCGCTTGGAGTCGTACATGCTGGTCGTGCGGCCGTCAAGGTCGATCTCGCACACGGCGGTGGAGATTTTTTCCAGATCGCTGGCCGCGCCCGTGAGGGAAATGGTCGTGGGGATCAGTTCCGCGTCGCTGCGCCAGTAGCCGTCCGGCAGCGTGCCGGTATACTGCACCTCCACGGGAATGGTGCGCTTTCGGATGACGTCGATCTCAACGTCGAGCGTATTGGGAGAGACGGACAACACCGTCGCGTCCGAAATGCTCGGGATGCTCGCCTCGATGCGGACGGTATGCTCACCTGCGGTGGCAATATCGGAAAGGTCGGCCACGGCCACGACGTTTTCCGCCGTCACGTCGCCGTACATCCGCGCCGGAATGGTGATGACCACGTTGACGTTTTTGAGAATATCCTCCTTCGCGCCGCGCACCATCAGTTGCTGCTGGTTGTTGAGCTTGTCCTCCCCAAGAAACGTCACGGGGATATTGCGCAGAATTTTTTCGCGGGAAGGATTTTCCACGTTCAGGACATAACTCCACAAAATCAGCGCGAAAAACAGCGAGATGATCTTGAGCGCCAAATTGCGGCTGAAAAAATCGCGCAGTTTGGAAAAAGCAGGCTTCTTCGGCTGCTGCTGGTTAGTCATTCTTGCTCTTCCTCCGGTTCAGGAACGGAATTTTCACCTTTTCGTGCGGCTGGGGATGATAGATCCCCCGGAGTATTTCGTAGAGGCTTTCTTCGTCGAGGTAGCGGGTGAGCCTGCCGTTATAGGCCAGAGAGATCACGCCCGTTTCCTCTGAAACGACAAAGGCGTGGCAGTCGGACACTTCCGAAACGCCCAGCGCGGCCCGGTGGCGGGTGCCCAGCTGGCGGGAAATGGTGTTGTTGTCCGAGAGGGGCAGAAAGCAGCCCGACGCGACGATGCGCGTGCCACGGATGATGGTGGCGCCGTCGTGAAGCGGCGTATTGGGCACGAAGATGTTTTCGATGAGCGCGGACGTGACCATGGCGTCCACCTTCGTGCCGGTGGCGATGATGTCGCCAAGGCCGGTGCGTTCTTCGATGAGGATGAGCGCGCCGATCTTCTGCGCGGCCATGTTTTTCATGGCGGTGACCAGCTCGCGGATACACTGTTCGGCTTCGGGGTTTTCGTCCGTTCCGCTGCGGTGGAAAAGGTTCCCGCGGCCGATCTGTTCGAGCGCGCGGCGAAGCTCCGGCTGAAAGAGCACCACCAGCGCCACGGAACCGGCGCGGATGACCTGATCGAGGATCCAGGTGATGCTCGTGAGGCGGAACAGCTCGCTCACGCTTGCGGCGATGAAGAGGATGCCGACGCCCTTGAGCACCTGCATGGCGCGGGTCTCCCGCGTGAGCATGAGAAGCTTATAGATCAGGTAGGTGACGATCAGAATGTCGATTGCATCGCGGACGCCGAACTGCATGAAGCCGCTCGAAAAAACGTCTACGATTTTTGCCCAGATTCTGTCCAAACCACTGCCACCTCACGCTCTGCACGGAATAAAGTCGATCAGTTTTCATTATAACATATTCCGGCGGAATCCGCGCCCCGCCGGAGCGATTTTTTAGAAAATTTGAAAAGGTTTTTTCAAAAAAAGAGCCCGAAGCAATGTTCGGGCGGGGCCTGACGCAAAAAGCGCTGCGGCTCAATCGCAGGACGGTTCTTCTTTCTGGACGGGCGCCTCTTTTTTCGCGCCGGGAAGAGGCATGCTTTCTTCCAGGGGAACCATGAGTTCCGTCAGGTGCGTCGCCTGCTCAAGGACGGCGGGATCGCAGAGCGTCCCTCCGTTGCGGAGCGCCTCTTCCGCCAGACTGGAAAGCTTCTTTCGCTCCTGAAGAAGATGTTTTCGGAGCTGCTGCGCCTGTTCTTTGTTCATGTTGTTCCCCCTTTCTCCGGAAACGCCGATGGCGGCTGAAAAATATAAAAAATAATTCGACGAATCCTGAGGAATTCCTTTTTCAAAAAGGCTCAAAAAAGAAATATTCATAAAAAGTTAAACTTTTATGACAAAAATCGAAAAAATAAAATAAGTTGACAATAGGCAAAAGAAATGGCTGATTGAGGAAAGAATTATACTGATAATATATTGTTTTGCCGGAAAGCTGTGTTATAATACAGAAACAACGGTTCAGTTGATCGTGGGATTTTTTGTCCCCTGCCGGAGGAAACAGCATGATTATCGACCGGTTTGAAGGAGAATTCGCCCTGTGCGAGCACAGCGACGGAACGATGGTGCGTCTTGAACGCGGCAAATTGCCGCAGGGCGCGCACGAAGGGGCTGTGCTTCGCTGGCAAGATGGCGGCTGGATTCTGGACGCCGGGGCGGAGCAGCAGCGCCGCCGTCAGATCGAGACGCTGATGGACGCGCTGTTTGAAGAGGACGATGAATAGCGGCTGGCCCTCCCTTTTGCCGCCGGACGACTCTGAAAATGCATTTCATTTTTGGCAATCCTTTGCCGAGTTTATCCCAGGAATTTCCCATTATTTCCATTTACTGGCACCCATATTTGAGGAGGAGAAAAATCATATGGAAAGCCTTGCAATGAACGAAGTTCTTTCTGAACGCATCACCAAATTTTACCTGATGCACCGAAGCGTGATCAAGTCCCTGATGAAAGTCGGGAAAATGCCGCTGGCGCAGTATCACATTTTGAGTCTGCTGTCGGAGTATCAGAGCATGCGCATGGGCGAGATCTCCCAGATGATGGCGATCTCCCGGCCCAACCTGACGCCGCTGGTGGACAAACTGGTGGCCATGGGATATGTCGAACGGGCGGCGGACGAGCGCGACCGGCGCGTGACGTATATTTCCATCACCGACGGTGGCGAGCAGGCGCTGGCGCGGGAACGGGCCCTCATCCTTGAGAGCGTCTCCCACTTTACGGAAAAGCTCTCCGAAGAGGACTGTGTTAAGCTCTCCGAAGCGCTTGAAATGCTCAACGGCATCGCCATCCACATGACGGAGATCAGGTGAAAAACAAAAAAGCGATCGTCGCAAGCAGTGTATATCCTGCCGCAAGAGCCGCCCCGAGGGCGGCTTTTTTGCTGCGTGAAGAAAGTCTCTGTCCGCTTTTTCGGGCAAAGCGGAGCACATGGCTCCCGTAGCACAGCGCATATCCGGCGCCGATGGCCCCCGCAAAAAGGGAAAAGAGAAATTGAGGCTGAAACACAGGCGCTACCTCCTTTCGCCGCGTCAATAGGACGGGCGTTCCATGAATTCGATCTGCGGCTCGGAAACGCTCAGCTCGATCCGCCAGGAGATGTCCAGCGTGGCAAACCGCTCGCACCAGGAAAAGGCTTCCCAATCCGCGGCGCGGGAAAAATTCCGAATGGCAAAACGCCCCAGTCCCCAAAGGTCGCTTTTCAGCGAACGAAACAGCGCTTCAAGCTCCTCGAGCCCTTCTGTCAGTTGCGCGACGGTTTTTTCGGCGATGAGTGCGTCGTCTCCCGGCTGGTAGAGCGCGAGCGCCTGATTGCCCGGCGTGATGCCTTCATAGGGAGCGGCGTCCAGGTGGAGCGTCACGATCGCCCGGGGCGCGGAGGAAAGCAGCGCCTCAAAGCGAACGTCCGGCGCGCTCTTTTGCACAAGATGAAGCGAAAGTGGTTGCGCGTTTTCGAGGTTTCGCAGCGTGATATCTCCCTGATGAAACGAGCCGCGGCCCAGTTGCAGCAGCAGCGTCTGCCGCCCGGTCAGCTCGCCGACCATCTGTCCGTCGCGAAAGAGCGCACAGCCGCTCAGCTCGCTTTGCAGGCCGTTTTTCCGGATGGAGCTGCCGGCAGACGTGTCCTCCGGGTCGTCCGGCTGCGGCGCGGGCGAAGGCGGTTCGCCCTGCTGCGTGCCGCCCTGTTCGCTTTGACTGTTACTTTCACTTTCCCCACCCTGTTCTTCGTCCTCGACGGTGACGGAGCTGTTATAAGAGCCCAGCGCGATGGCCGTGTCGTAACAATCGGAAAACAGTGCTTCGTGATACTCTTCCAGCAGGCTGTGGGGGAATTTTCCCGAAAGCGCCGGTTCGAGCATCAGATCCGAAAGGATCCGGCCGGGATTGGTGTTGGCGGAGGTGTGAAGCCCTTCCAAAAACAATTCGGCGCTCCCCTTTGCCACGATCAGCACATTGGACTGGCGTAGCTTCAAAAAGCGGGGAAGCTCGGTCAAAAGCTCCTCCATGTCGGTGCTTTTTGCCAATTCATCCGACACGATCAGATAGCCCACATGAGAAAAATTCACCACCCACGGCACGGAGGAATCGACGACGCTTTTGACGCTGTGCAGGTCATCCCCCTCGGCGGTGATGAGGGCAACGCCAGATTTCTGATCGGAATCGGAGCCGTTCAGCTCGGGGATCTGGAGGGACACGCGGAAGCGCCGCGCCGTGCCGCGGTCAAAGCCGATGGCCACGGGATAGCTCTGATCGTCCACGTGCAGCGCTTCAAAGCAGCCGCTGAGCAGCCCACAGCAAAGGACGAGCAGCACGCTAAGCGCCGTGCGGCGAAGAGGCCGGTGTTTCATGGGGCGTTCTCCTTTTTTTCAGACTGAAAAGCACGCTTAAAACGATCGGAAGGGCCAAAAACGTCCAGCCCCATTCCCGAAGCCAGAAAAAGATACGGTTGGACCAGGGCTGCTCCGCAGAAAAGATCAGCACGGCGAAATAGAGCATGGCGGCAAACGCTGGCAGCACGGCGCGGATATTCCGGATGGAGAACACCCGGCAGTGGAGCCGCGCCGCATGATACAGATTCCAGCCGGCGGCGCAGAGCACGGCGCACAGCCAGACAAAGGGCATGCTTTCTGCAAGGCGGCGCAGGTGCTGCGAGCGGGTCACGCCGGAGAGCTTATACATGGGCGCGGAAATTTTGGCAAGCAGCGGATAGGCGAAGCTGAGAGAAACGGCCAGCAGACACAGAAGCGCGACGCCGCCGCCCAGCAGCGCCGAGGAAACGGAAGCGTTCCGAAGGGTTTTTCCGTTTTGCAGCGTGACGGGCAGCGCGGTAAGAAGCAGCGCGTCCGACCAGAAAAACGTCTGCTGGACGCTTCGAACGCCGATGGTGGGAACGCCCGGCCCGAGGAGCGGAAACAGCCGGTAGGCCGAAAAGCCGGAAGCCGCGCCGAAAAGCGTGACCGCAAGCGCGATGCAAAACAGCGGCAGAAGGATCTTCGACGTGCGGGTGATGGCTTCAAGTCCCATCCAGGCC
>JAEYFO010000283.1 GCA_023402915.1 Bacillota bacterium
ACCCTGTGCTGATAGCGGATGTGGCGGCAGGCCTGCTGCATGAGCGCCTTTTGCGCCGGGGGAAGCACCACGTCCTCCCAGCTGTAGCAGGGCTCCACCCGCCGCGCCAGCCGGTCGAGCCGGTGAACGACCTGCCGGTAGCAGCAGCGATGGATCTCCGTATTGCTCAGCGGAAGGTTTTTCAAGCGGAACAGCCCCGTTGCCTGCGCCGCCGCCCCGCTGATCTGCCGGGGCACAAAGCGGAACTTGGCGGAAAGCTCTTCAAGAGAGACGCTCTCTTCGAGCGGAATGGTCTGAAAATAGTGTTGAAAGAGCGCCAGCCGCTCCTGCTCGGCGGGAACGGGCAGCTCATATTCCATCACGGCCGGACGAAGGGACTGCGGCAGCCGGCTTCCCGAAAGGAAGAACACCGGCTCGCGCGCCGGCCGGCTGCGCGAAATGGCTCGCAGCACCTCCGGCGGCGCCTGCTGTGTTTCTCCCTCCGTCGTGACGGAATCCAGCGCGCAAAAGCACAGGAATGCGTCCAGCAGCCGGGAAGCCAGCAGCGCCTTTTCCACGGAGGCTTCGCTCTGCCCCATGGCGGAAAGGTCGGCAAACAGGCACTTTTGCCCCAAGTTTGTCATCGCGTGCCGCAAAAGAAAGCGTTTTCCCACGCCCTCCGGCCCCACGAGGGAAATGGCCTGCGGCCCGGCGGACACCATCGAGGAAAGTTCCCGGCAAAGCGCCTGGCCGGTCACCAGCGGCGCTTCCGGCTGCATCGTGCGGCCGTCGAAAAACTCCATGCCCGTTCCGTCGGGGATCGTTCCGCCGCCGAGGAATTCCAGCACAGTCTCTTCAAGCCGCAGCGTTCCCTCTGCCAGCGCCCCCCCGTCAAAAAGCGACGTAAAGGCCGTTTCGCGGGAAAAGCGCGCCGCATATTCCTCAACGGTTTTTCCCGCGGGCAGGTACAGCTGCACCGTCAGGGCGATCCCGGGGGATTTTTTCGTGATGTCGTCCTGCAAATAGGCAAACAGCCGCTCGTACTTTGCGTCGAGCACCGCGGCATAGGCCAGCGTCACCGCCGCGCAGCCGAATTCGTCCAGTTCGAACCGTTCAAACAGCTGCAAGAGCGGAAATTCCCGTCCCTTTTCACCGATGCGCCGCCGCACCGCTGCTTCTCCGAGACGGATCTGTTCGGCTTCTTCGGGTGTGAGCTTGCTGCGCAGCCCGGTTTGCGCCGCCTTGACGAGGTTATGCTCGAATTCCTCCCGGTTCACCACCAGGCCGAGCATGGAGCGCATCTCGCTTTTCGGGCCGAGCCACTGATGATTTTTATAGTAAAGATACAGCCGGTAGTCGATGAGGGCGAAGGCGTCCTGCATCAATTCCCACTGATCCCGGTAAGGCTGATCCAGTTTTTCAAAGGCGGAAGGCTCTGCCGGTTCAGCCGCGGCGGAAGCTGCCTGAACCTCCGGCGCGTCGTTTTTTCGTTCTTCCGCCCGTTTTGCCCACCGCATGGCTAAGGCACCAGCACGGTGTTCGCCATGGGCGACAGGATGGAGATCACGCCGCCATAAGCGCACATCAGCTTGCTGCTGTGATTGAGCGCGGGCTTTCCGCCGATGAGTACCGTCGGAGAACCGGGCGCCCAGGGAGCCGCCAGCACGGGCGCACAGGGCGCGGGGGTGAGCACGCCCAGCGCTGCGGCCGTCGCCGCCGCCACAGCGGGGTTTGCCGGGCAGCTGCACATGCCGAACGTGGGAAATTTGTTGTCAAAAATCGTGGCTGCCGGAAGCCCGCAGGCCAGCACCTTAGCCGCCGGCGGAACCACGAGCGGGGCGGGCGCAGCGCCGAACGCGCACTGGCACATCGCCGTGGAAGCCGTTTGAATCGCCATTTACTTTCTTCCTTTCCTCTCCGCCGCTCCCGCGGGCCATTGGTTTTTTCCTTCGTGAAGCGCCAGCTCCTGCAATGCGCCCTTTTCCGGGTCAAACAGAAAAACCGTTCCCGCGGCGCGAAACACCGCCAGCGCTTTTCCGTCCTTCCCCGCGCGATAGGCCTGCGCCGGGAAGAGCGTCGTGCTGCGCGAATGGGAAAAGCGCAGCGGCGTTTCAAAAACAGCCCGCTCCTCTTCCATGGCCGTCAGCGTCACGATCTCGCTCTTTTCGCCGTCCACAATCAGATAATTCTGCGGAAAGCTTCCCCGGAACGCGCCGCGGAAAAACACCCGCGCCCCATCGTCTCCGGCAGCGGCGCTCTCCTGCGCAAGGCGAAGCTGCTCGCCCGGCGAGACAGAAGCGATCCAGAGGAGCTTTCCTTCTTTTTGAAGGGAAAGGGACAGTTCCGTCACCTGCTGGGGGAAGGGATAATTGGCCGCAGGCTTGAGGGAGACAGACAGCGTCTGCGGGCGCTCTCCGACCGTCAGCAGCACGATCTCGTCCTGATAATACGCGCCCCGAAGCAGAATTTCATATTCGCCCGGCGCGAGGTTGACAAAGGCCAGATAGCCGCCCTGCCGGTATTCCGGCACAAAGGGCTGTCCGTTGACAAAGCAGCGGACTGCGTTTTTTGAAACGGGACGCCGGGTGAATCCATCCGCCACGCACAGCACGGCGCTCACATGCAGCCGGATCATTCCTGTCCTCCCTTCTGGTCCTTCGGTTCGATGGAGATGGACACGTCGGAGACGCGGCTGACCTTGCGCACGCGCTTGCTGTCGATGGAAACGCCTTCGATCTTGCATACCACGGAGAGCTTATAGGGTTTGGACGTGTTGTTCCAGATTTTGATCATCTGGTCGAAATTCGGCCGCTCCACGGAAAGATGCAGCGAGGGCTTTTCTTCCGCCAGCGAGCCCTGAAGGTATTTTTCATCCAGCACGGGGTGATCCTTGAGGATCTGCACCGCCGCGCCGAGCATCCGGTACTGATCGGCCTCGCGCAGCTGGACAGGCGCCTTGGAATGGGCCGTGATCAGGAAGCTGAGCCGGAAGCGCGACGGAAGCGCCCGCTGTACCTCCTGCGACTGCTGAAAATATCCGCCGCCCGGCGCGCTTTGCTGATCCTCCTCCAGATGGAACAGATACACCGTGATCTGGCTGTTCTCGTTTTCGTGCGGGGAGCAGAGGGAGATCAGCTCCCGCTTGCTGATGGGCTCGGGCGTCATGAACTCCCGCAGCAGCTCCACCAGACCGTTGCCCGCCTCCACAAACGCCGTATAATCCGCCATGGTTTCCTCCTATCGGGTCAGCGCGCTGAGCCAGTTTCCTTCGTTCGCCAGCATTCCGCCGGTCAGGGCATTGAGTGAGATCATCTGCTTTGCACAGTCGTGAATGGCCTCGTGCAGCCGCAGCGCCGCCGTGCTCTTTTGGCAAAGGGCTTCATAGCGCTGCGCCTCGTCTGCGCTGCCCATGGCATAGGCTTCCAGCACGGCCTGCGCGTTTTTTCCGGAATCGGCGTATTGATTTTGGGCCTGCTCCAACTGCTGCCAGCTCAGTTCCAGATCCATCAGCGCCAGAGAAACATCCTTCTCCTCCCCTGCCGCCTTGAGCGCCTTGACGTCCAGCTTGGCCGGGTCTTTCAAAAAGAGCGCTTTCGTCATGTCATAGGACGCGAAGCTCCCGCCCTGCACCGGATGCTCCAGCTTGAGCTTTTCCATGGCCACGGCCGCCCGGCTCGCCAGCAGTTCCAGCTCGTCCGCCTTTGCGGAAAGCTCCTGCACGGTCTGCTCGCTCCCCGTGCCCATGGCCAGCTTTTCCTGCTCCGCGGAAAGCAGCGTCCGCGTCAGCGCCGCCTGATCCTCATAGGCCTTCCGGGTCTCCGCCTGAAGGTAGTAATCCGTCATGGCGAGCAGCGTCGTGGTGAGCGTGCCGTCCGCCGTCCAAAGCGGTTCGGTTTCGTCCTCTGCGGGCGTTTCTTCCGTCGGGTCGTTAACGGTTTCTTCGCCGCTCTCCCCGCCGGACTGCCCGCCCTCTTCCAGTGCGGCGGCTTCTTCGGCGCTTAGCAGCTTGTCCGTTCCGAAATAAGGATTGTTTTCCGCAGTGGTTTTCGGAGCGTTCTGCTCCAGACCCAGCGCCCCGAGGAGCACGTCCAGTCGCTGCGCGCTCTTTTCCACGCCGCCGCCCGATGCCGTCGCCGTTCCCTTGGGCATGTCCGAAAGGGCGATCCATTCGATCATCAGCCACCGGCCCTGCGGATCGTTCGGCCTGCTCCAGCCCACAAAGACGTGATCTTCATAATAATAGGCCGTGCGGCGGTACGTTCCGTTTGCATGGGGGACGCCGCCGGTAAAGCTGGCCTTTTCCGTCGTTTCTTTCTTTTCGTAGCCGGGCGCGGCCTGCGCCTCGAATTCCTCCGCGTTTTTCCATTGCAGCGCGCCGCAGAATTCATCCGCGCCGGTCTCGTAGCGGTAGGCATAATAGGCGATCGGCTCGCTTTTTTCGGTTTTATAGCTGCAAAATACCGTTGCGCCCAACGCGCTGTTGACGATGGAAAAGCCCTTTGCGCCACCGCTCACTTCTGTCAGCGCCGCTTCGCCAAAGGCTTCGCGCACCTCCTGCGCGCTTTTTCCAAGAAGCGTGCCAAGGTCTGCGCCGCCATCCGTCATCTGCCCGGAGTAAACCGCCGCGCCGCCGCCGTCATAGAGCGTGCCCCGCCCTTCGGGAAGAAGCCCCTCCACCTGCCCGGCGTAGCGCAGCAGCCCCCCGCGGGTCAGCCGGACTTCCCCGGTGGGAGCGCCCTTTGAAAATGTGCCGGAGAACGCGGTTTGCTCCGCCAGATACAGCGTGCCTTCGCCGTCGTATTCTCCCAGCAGAAAACCGCCCTCGTAAAGGCAGGAGCCGTCCTCTTGATAGAGCCTGCCCTGCTGGTCGTATTTGCCCTGCGCAAACTGTCCCTTGTATTGCAGCTGGCCGGACGCAAAATAGAGCGTACCTTCGCCGCTGTATTCCCCTTCGGAAAAGCCGCCCTTGTAGCGCACTGTTCCATCCGGAAAAAACTCCGTGCCCTCGCCGTCCCAGTGCCCTTCAGAAAATGCTCCTTTATAAAGAAGCGCTCCCTCCGCATAGGCCGTACCGGAGCCCTGCTCCAGTCCCGCGGAAAATTCGCCCTCATAGGCCAGCACGCCGTTTTCATAGCGCTTGCCCGCGCCCTGATAGAGACCGTTTGCAAAACCGCCCTTGTATTGCGGCATTCCTTCGCTGTAGAGCGTGCCTTCGCCCTGATACGTTCCGGCGGCAAAAGCCCCTTCATAGCGCAGCTCGCCGTTTTCGTAGAGCTTTCCCTTGCCGTCGTACAGCCCTTCGGAGAATTTCCCCTCATAGACCAGCACGCCCTCGTCGTAAAGGCTGCCCTCGCCGTCGTAATGCCCGGCGGCAAAGTCCCCCTCGTAGCGCACGCGGCCCGCTTCGTCGTATTCCTTTCCCCGACCGGTCAGCTTGCCCTCTTCCAGCCTGCCTTCCAGCCACGGCTCTTTTTTCTGTTCGTCATAGCACAAAAC
>JAEYFO010000284.1 GCA_023402915.1 Bacillota bacterium
CCCCAGCACCGTAAAGCCCAGCGCCGTGCCCAGCCCCCGCGCCGCACCCAGCCAGAAGCTGCGGCGCAGCATTTTCCAGCGGTCGTTTCGCAGCGCCAGATAATCGTCCAGCCCCATGGCCTCCAGGCTTTGGAGCAGCTTTTCCAGCTGCCGCAGCAGCAGGCTCATCTCCGGCTCCGCGCGGGCGGGCGATTCCGTCGCGTTCTGCTTCGCCGGGGCGCCGCGCTTTTGCTCGTTTTTTTGCATTCCCGGTCCCTCCTGCTGTTAGCGTTCCATTCGCCGGGAAAAACCATGCCGGAAGCAGCGAAATTCAGGAGAAACTTTCTCGTTTTTCCGCTTTTGCGTCCCTGCGCGCCGCTTCTCTGCCGCGCCAAGCTCTTTTTCAAATTTTCAAACCATCGTCCTGCGCACGGCGTTTTCATCCATGTTTTGGAAATTTGTTTTCAGAGGTCGAAAAGCCCCTGCGCACGAAGGTCTTTTCAACCCTTCCCCGTTCAAAGGTCGGGGTCCTCCTCCCACGGGCGCTGCGCTTCATAACGCCGCTCCGGATCGCTGAGCCAATCGGTCTGGGGATACTCGCCCTCCGGCAGATCCCACGGATCCACGGCCGGTTCTTCCGGCGGCTCCGGATCCCGCAGCTCTTCCGGGCTCCAAATCTCTTCCGGTTCCTGCTGCGGCTGCGAAAAAACGGATGCTTCGTCCTGCTGTGCCGGTTCGTCTGTTTCGCTCTGCCCGGCCGTCGCCGCAGCCCCCGGAAAAGCGATGATGTTGCCGCGGGACGCAGGCGGTTCTTCCTGCCCGGCGGTTTGTCCGTCAAGTTGGACTCCCGCCGCCGGTTCTTCCGGAACCTCCTGCGGCACGTCCCCATGCGCTTCCCCCCGCGGCTCTGCCCCAAGCCGCTGAATTTCGGGCGCAAAAGGCGCTTCCTCCTGCGGCGCAAACTCTTCCGGCGCATCCCCGAATTGCCCTCCTGCCGCACCGGAGCCCGGCGGCGCTGATTCTGCCATTTCCTGACGAAGGGCGGCGGCCTCCGTCCCGCTCAAAGGAGTTTTCCGTTCTTCCTGTTCGGAAACTTCGCCATTCAGAGGGAAAGAAGGCCCCTTTTCTTCCGCGCTCTGCCCGCTGTCCGCCGGTTCTGCCGGCGGCGTTTCCGGCGCATCAAAACGCCGTCCGTTCCACTCCGCCAAACCGTCCGGCGCTTTCTGCTGCGGCCAGAGCGTTGGCTGCGCCGGCGCACTGCTTTGTCCTTCTTCCTGAGCTGCCGGAGCCTGCGGCTTCTCTTCGAAAGCCAGCCCGGCGGCCTGCGGCGCTTCCACCGGCATGTTCTGCGCAAATCGCGGATCGACGCCCACAAAGCTGCTGTACATCCGCTGCGAAAGGGGACGCAGGCGCAATTCGCCCGCCTGCTCCTGCTTTTTCCGGGTGACGATCAGCTCGCCCTGCTCCTTCGCTTCCTGCACGATGGTCTGCGCCTCGCTCTTCGCCCGGTCGAGCACCATCTTTGCCTGAAGCCGCGCCTGTTCGATCAGCTCGCGGGCTTCCGCATCGGCGTCGCTGTCCTTGTCCCGGCGCTCCGCCCCCTGTTTGAGCTGGGCCTGCGTCTTTCGAAGCTCTGCGCTCAGCGCGGCAAAGCGTTGTTTCAGCTGCTGCCTCTCCCGCTCGCGGACGGAAAGATCCTCTGCCAGCGCGTCGAGAAAGCTCTCCACTTCCTCTTTGTCGTATCCGTCGCGGCTGGTGCTGAACCGGAGATCGATGATTTCGTTTCGGGAAAATCCCATTATGCTCCTCCTGCGGATTTTCTCCTGCGCCGTTTTTGCTGTTTCAAAACGCCGCAGGTCTGGACTTATTTATTCGGTCTTTTTCAAACGTCGGACGACCCTGCGGCCTTTTTCAGCCTTCCAAGCCGCAGCCCGGCAGCCTCGCGCGCCGCAAACGGCTTGTTTTTTCAAACCCTGCCGCCCCATTTTCAAACGGAACGCATTGCGGCGCTCTTCTTCGTCCGTCAGCCATGTTTCGGCAGCGCCTTTGCCGCCTTCTTTCAACAAAATACAGGCGCAGGAAACACAGCCGCAGAGGAATTTCTCTGCGCCGGGTTTTCCAACGCCTGTCCGCTTTTCGATCTTGCAGGTTCGGCTCTTTGGTCAGGCCGCTGCCGCAGCAGCGCCGCCGTCAGCCGTTCGCCGGTTCGTCCTTCTTTTCTTCCTCGCCAACCGTTCCCACGAGGGACACGTTGTTCGGCGTGATGACAAAAATGCCGTAGGCTACCTTCTTGATGCCGCCGTCAAGGGCGTACACCGCGCCGGCGATGAAATCCACCACGCGCTGCGCGCAGTCCCGATCCAGATCGACCATGTTGACGATCACGGGCTTGCGGGCGCGAAGGTTATCCACGATGTTTTGGGAATCCTCATAGCACATGGGCTTATACAGCACCATTTTCATGCCGTTGCCGAGCGCAGAGGGCCCTGCCGGCTGGGAGACAGGATTGGACATGGAAACCACCCTTCCGCGGCCGCGTTCTTCCGCCGGGGCCTGCTTGACAAATTCATCGAGGCTCATGTCAGAGCCAGCCGTACCCTCCACGCCGTCAATATCGTCTGCCGGAGCGTCGTCAAAAAAATACCCCTTGAGCTTTTTCCCAAAGCCAGCCATGCTGTTTTCCTCCTGTTTCTTTGTGCGCTCCCGCGCCAGAATACTCCCCGAAGCAGAAAGCGCGCTGCGAAAAAGAGCTTCCGCCCTCTTTGAACCTTTTCTGCGGGGAAAATTTGCGTATGTGAAACGATCTTTTTTCTATCATAATGTAGGACAAACCGTTCGTCAAGGTCTGCGGCAAAATTCACTTTCTTGCGCCAAAAATCGCGGAACCGACGCGGATATAGGTCGCTCCTTCGGCAATGGCCGCCTCAAAATCCGCCGACATCCCCATGGAAAGCTCCAAAAGGGGCAGCTGGGGAAACTCCCGCTTCGCCCGCTCCATCAGCTCCCGCAGCGCCGCAAAATAACGCCGCGCCTCGTCAAAGCCGCAGCGGGGCGGCACGGTCATCAGTCCGCAGAGCCGAAGGCCGGGCAGGGCGCTCAGCTCTTCCAGGAGCGGAAACAGGCTGTCCGCCGGCACGCCGCCCTTGCTCTCTTCGCCGCCGGTGTTCACTTCCACAAGCGCGTTGACCGTCAGCGCGCGCTCCATCGCCAGGCGGCTCAGCTCTTTTCCCAAAGAGATCCGGTCGAGCGAATGGATCAGCGCGACCTTTCCCACCACCTGGCGGGCTTTGTTGGACTGAAGCTGGCCGATGAGGTGTTTTTCCACCGTTTCCGGCAGAAATTCCAGCTTGCCCATCAGCTCCTGCACGCGGTTTTCCCCGATGCGCCCGGCGCCCGCTGCGATCGCCTGAAGGATGCGCTCCTTTTCCACGGTTTTCGTCACGGCGATGAGCCGCACCTCTTCCGGCCTGCGCCCGGCGCGGATCGCCGCTTCCGCCGCCCGCTGCGACACTGCGCGAAAATTTTCCTGTACTGTCATCATGGTTCTGCCTCCGCCCCGCCGCCTGCGGGGCCTGCCGGACTCCTCCGGCCTCGTCTCCTGCGCGCGCCGCTCAGTTGGCCGTATAATACATGCCCGCGGAGAGCGCCGCGCCCTCTTCCGCCCGGATCACGGCCCGCTCGCTGTCGCTTGCAAGCACCGTCACCGGCACGAAACGCTTGCCTTCTTCTTCTTTGATGTAAATTCCCGTCTGCCCTTCCACCGTCACGATGGCCCGGGGCGCAACAGTCAGACCGGTAAAGACCTGCTGCACCGTTCCGGTCACGACCCGCGTGCCCATGACGGGCGCAACGTCGTCATCCACCTGGAAAAGCGTCAGAACACTGCCGTCTTTCTCCACGGACGAAAGCGCCGTGAGCGTATAGGGCTTGTCGTAGCCGCCGTCGAGCACCAGCGAATAGCTTTCCCCCGCCACGAAGGGGCTGTTCTTTTTCGTCACGACGGCCAGATACCACTGCTGGGTGTTGGCGATGCGGTAGAGCGGTTTTTCCGTGGTGGAAAAGGCGATGGAAACGCTCTTTCCGTTGATGACCGCCGTAATGTCCGACGGCAGAACCTGCGCCATGGTCACTTTGTTCAAAACGGTCTCATAGCTGTCAAAATAGAAGCTGATCATGCCCGACGCGCTGGCGTACACGTCCTTTTTCCACGATTCGAGCCGGTCGGTCAGGGTCTGCTCCCGCTCATAGAGGCTCATGAGCTTTTCGTCCGGCTGGAGATTGTTTTTGAGATAATCCCGCCGCTCGTCCATGAGGGTCCGAAGCTCCTGCTCGAGCGTGAGCACGTCCTCCTCCGATTCTCCCTGCACGACAGCGCTGATGCGCTCCATCTGGCTGTCGATGGCGCTGTCGAGCCGGTCCAGCTCGCTGTTGACCACGTCGGCCAGAATGGTTTCTACCTGATAATTGCGAATTTCCTGCTGAAGGGTCAGAAGATCCTGCAAAACGCTATCGTACGTGCCCCAGCGGTATACCTCCGCGATCTTCGTGCCGCTGGTGATGCGCTCGCCCTCCGTCACAAAATACGTGATCTTCCCATAGGATTCCGCCGTGACCACCGTTTCGTCCCGGATGACCACGCCGGTGATGCTCTGCTCCAGCGTGACGGAGCCCTGCTCCACCGTGCCGCCCACGGTTCGAAGCAGCAGGAACAGCACCACGCCCGCCAGCGCCGCGATGAGCGCCAGCATCAGGTAAAAGCGGTAATTGGGGCGGTATCGTTTTCTTGCCATTCGTCTGTGTTTATCCTTTCCGTCCGGAGAAGGTTTTTCGGCTTCTCCGGCTTTCGCCCGGTTTCTTTGCCCGTCGATCCTGCGGTTTTTCCGCCCTGCGGCGGAGTTCTCCGCTTTCCGCTTCTATGCTACTTTTTGCTTCGATAGGCTTCGATCTCCTCCTGATACGCGCCGTACACCTCGCCGATGACTTCCTTCCACGTGCGCGCCAGCGTCCGCTTCGCCCCTTCGCCCACGCGCTTTCTGCGCGCTTCGTCGGCAAAGGCGCGCCCCATGGCCGCGGCGATGCTCTCGGCGGAATCCTCGCAAAGGAAGGCGTTTTCCCCCTCCGTCACGCCGTCCGCCGCGTTGCTCCCTTCCACCAAAATGGCCGGGCAGCCCATGGCCGCCGCTTCCCGCAGCACCACGGGGGCGTTGTCATAGAGGGAGGGGAAGGTGAACAGCTGCGCCCGCACATAGAGCTTGGAGAGCAGTTCGCGGTCAAGGATTTTTCCCGTGAACGTCACGCAGTCCGAAAGGCCCAGCTCCTCCGCCTGCTTTTCCAGCTGCTCTTTGGCGTAGCCCTCGCCCACCATGAGCATCTTGAACACGCCGCCGTTCTTTCGATAGAGCGCCGCCGCGTCCAGCAGTTTTTTGAGGTTTTTCTGAAAAATCTGCTGCCCCACAAAGAGCATGAGCTTATCGTCCGGAGAAAGGCCGAACCGTTCCTCCACGTCCCGGCAGGCGCCCTCCCGGTCGGCGATCCCCGTGAAGTCCGTGCCGTTGCCCACCAGCCGCACCGGCCCTTTGTAGCCGTATTCCCGCAGGGTGTTTTCCGTGCCCCTGTTGACCGTCCAGACGCTGTCGGCGTGGTTGAAAAAGCCCACGACGTAATCCACGGCCTTTTTCGCGATCAGTTCGCTGTTGGTCGCCTGCTTGAAGTCGTCATAAAACTTCGAATGGAACGTGGCGATCATGGGGATATCCAGCTTGCGCGCCAGACGCATGGCCGCGCGGCCGGAAAAGAACGGGGAATGGGCGTGGACCAGATCGGGCAGATAGCCGATCTCCCGCTCGCGAAATTCAAAATCCACCTTGGGCACTCCCAGCCGGTAGGGCGCGTGACCCACCAGCGGGATGGACGCAAAGCGCACCACGGGGAAAGGATCGTCGTCCACGTAATCCGGCACGTTCGGCACGGCCACATAGGCGCTGCAATATTCTTTCGTGAGCCAGTAGGCGTAATTGCGCACGCAGGTGGCGACGCCGTCCACCACCGGCACGTAGGAATCGGAATACAGCCCAACCACCAATTTATCCAAAGGGTACTCTCTCCTTTTTCTCTGCTTCTTTTCCGCCGGGGCAAAGGCCGCCCGCCCAGCGCAACGATACTCTTTTTAGTATAACGAAAAACCCCCGGCTTTGACAAGGGTGCATCCGCATCCCTGCCGCGGCCGGAGGTTCCATTTTCGCTTTTTCCTCGGTGGCTTTTCCGAATTTTTCACGTTTTCAAAAAGAATTTCCAAAAAAGAAGCGCACTCTTTCTTTTTTTCAAAAAGCGGCTTCGTAAAAGAACACAGCGTTCTTTCCGCGTTCCCTGTCCGTTCGGCACTGCTTTTCTCCCGAAAAATTCCGTTATTTCTTCAATTTTTCGGCGATATCCCGCGCAACGACCACGCCCGTGACCGAAGCCTGCATCAATCCGCGGGTGATGCCTGCGCCGTCGCCGATGGCGTAGAGGTTTTCCACCGCCGTCTCGAAGTTGTTGTTGACGCTCAGCTTGGAGGAATAGAACTTCACCTCCACGCCGTAGAGCAGCGTGTTCTTGGAATACAGGCCGGGGGCGACTTTATCAAAAGCGCGCAGCGCTTCGATGATGCTCGTCAGATGGCGGTGGGGCAGCACGAAAGA
>JAEYFO010000301.1 GCA_023402915.1 Bacillota bacterium
GGCGTGGAATGCACGGCTGCCGACGGTTCTCAGGTCAACTACTATTGCAGCAAGGCTGTGATTATTGCCACCGGCGGTTTTGCTGCCAACACGGCCATGATCCAGCAGTACAACACCTACTGGCCCTCCATTCCCGATTCTTCCAAAATGACCTGCCGCCCGCACGCCACTGGCGATGGTATCATCATGGCGCAGGAGCTGGGCGCGAACGTGGTCGGCATGGGCGCTGTCCAGTTCATGCCCGCCGCCGATCCGGAATCCGGCTCCCTGTACGAAGGCTACGGCCTGTACATCAATACCTCTGACTGGGTGGCTGTCAATCCCACCGGCGCGCGTTTTGTCAACGAATCTGAAACCCGCGACAACCTGACCAAAGCGGCTTTGGAAGTCGGCGGTCTGTACTATCTGATTACCTCTCAGGCCATGCTCGACGCAAGTACCTATACGCAGGACTACATCGACGAGCAGGTTGCCGCAGGCAAGATCTACAAAGCCGACACGCTGGAAGAACTGGCTGCTGCCGCCGGATTTGACAAGGACACCTTCCTTGCGCAGATCGAGCAGTACAATGCGGCTGTGGACTCCCATAACGACACGCAGTTCGGCAAGGCTGAGTTTGACCACAAAGTGGAAGGCGGCCCCTTCTACGCTTCTCCCCGCCAGCCCGCCATCCACTTCACCATGGGCGGTCTGGAGATCAACGCGGACGCTCAGGTGCTCAACACCGACGGCCAGATCATTGACGGCCTGTATGCAGCCGGCGAAGTGACCGGCGGCGTTCATGGCGGCAACCGCATCGGCGGCAACGCGATCGCGGACGCCTTCACCTATGGCCGCATCGCTGCCCGCGAAGCGCTCGGCATCGAGTAATTTCTCCACACACACAAAAAGGAGCCTTCCATCAAGGCTCCTTTTCTTTTGCGCTGTTCTTTTTTACGTTATTCCTTGCGCTTTGGCTTTTGCACCCCGCGCTGCCCACATGGCGCTTGCGCGCTTTTTACGTTTGCGCGCTTTTTATGCTTATGCGCTTTCTTTTTTCAGAACGATTCCGGCGATCCGGCTCCTGCTCGCTCTTCCCCTTCGCTCTTTTCGTCCTTTTCCCCTCTTGCCCGCTCCTTTTCCTGCCTGCGAAACTCCGTCGGCGACAGGCCGGTGAACTCCTTGAAGATCCGGCAGAAATAGTGCTGGCTGGTGTACCCGAGCCGGGCGGCGATGTCCCCCACCGGGGCGTTGGCCGGGGCGCGCAGCAGCTCCATGGCCTGTTCCATCCGCAGGCGCGTCACGCAGGCGGAAAAATTCTCGCCCGTGCGCTGCTTGATGCCCCGGGACAGATAGGCGCTCGACACGTTCAGACTGGCGGCCAGGTCGGACAGGGAGAGCGCCGGGTCGTTGAGCCGGCTGTGGACGATGCGAAGCGCCCGGTCGATCAGATCGCCCTGCTCCGGCAGAAGGGACTGCGGGGTGAGCTTGTCCAGCTCGAGCCGCCGCTGCTCCAGGCTGCGCACGGCGGAGAGCAGCGCGTTTTTGAGGACGGCCTTGTTCACCGGCTTCAAAAGGTAATCAAATACTCCCAGCTGAAGCGCCCGGCGGGCGTATTCGAACTGATCGTAGCCGGAAATGATGATGGTCCTGCTCTCCGGCAGCTCGGCGCTCACCCGCTCAAGCAGCGCAAGGCCGCCCATGTGGGGCATGTTGATGTCCAGAAGCATCAGCTCCGGCCGCACCCGCTCGATGAGCCGGAGCGCCTCCCGCCCGTCCGCCGCCGTGCCCGCGATCTCCACCGGCAGGCCGAAGGTGGGTACCAGATGGGCCAGCCCCTTGCGGATGGTCAGTTCGTCGTCTGCAATCACCAGCTTATATGTCATGCTCTTCCTCCCGCGGCAGGAGCAGCCGGATGACCGTTCCCCTGCCGGATCGACTTTTGATCGCAACGGTGCAGCGCACGCCGTAGGTGGTCCGCAGGCGCTTCAAGATGCTGCAAAGCCCGAAGCCCTTTTCTCCGCCGCCCGAAAGCAGCGCCGTGCGGATCTGTTCCAGCTGCCCCCGTTCCATGCCCACGCCGTCGTCCGCCACCAGAATGCTCACGCCGTCCGCCCCGTGCAGACGGGCCCGCACGATCAGCGCGCCCTTCCCCTCCTTGGGCTTGAGGCCGTGATAAATGGCGTTTTCCACCAGCGGCTGAAGCAGCAGCACCGGCACGAGGCAGCTTTTTGCGCGTTCGTCCAGCTCCAGGCGGTAGGTCAGCTTGTCCTCATAGCGAACTTTTTGAATGTAAAGATAGCTCTCGATGTGCTCCAATTCTTTTTGCAGGGGAACAAACTCCTGCCCGCTGCCCAAAGACAGCCGGAAAAACTGCGCCAGCGCGCAAATGAGGTCAGAAACGTCCTGCGCGTCGTGCTCAAGGGCTTTCCAGGAGATCGTATCGAGGGTATTATAGAGGAAATGGGGATTGAGCTGCGCCTGAAGCAGCCGCCGCTCCGCGTCGCGCTTGTGCTCCTGCTCCTGAACGACCTGCGTGCGCAGCGCCCGGATGCGCGCCGTCATCCGCCGGAAGCTCTTGACCAGCCGGGACAGCTCCAGCGAGCGCGCCACGGGATACTGCGGCTCCGTGCCGTCCGGGTCAAGGGCGTCCATGGCGGCGGCCAGCTTGTTGATGGGATCCATGACGAACCGGGCATACCAATAGGAAAGCAGCGCCGCCGCGCCCGCCAGGATCGCCCACACCGCCACGAGGAACCGGTTCATGGTGCGCATGGGCGCTTCCATCGCCGCGCGGGACACCAGCGCGCACAGCTTCCAGCCCTGGGCGTTGGGAATGTCCGCCGAAAAGAGCACGCCCTCTCCGCCGCTGTGCAGCGGCAGCGTGCAGATGCCCGCCGCTTCCTGCCACAGCTGTCCTTCCACCGTCGAAAAATTATAGCTCTTCGGGCAGGCGTCCTGCTCCTCGCCGTGGATATGGT
>JAEYFO010000303.1 GCA_023402915.1 Bacillota bacterium
TCGTTGATAAAGACGCTGGCGGTGATGTTCATGGCGTTGACGAGCACCAGACCTTCCGAAACGCCGGATTCCCGGACGGCGGCTTCCACGTCGGGCGTGATGTTGACCAGACCCCGGCGGGTGGGCAGGTTGAAATGCAATACTTTTCGGTAGCTTTTCATGGAAACTTTCTCCTTGCTGGCGGATGGGTTTTGCAGGATGAATCCGGACAGAACTGTCTGATCAATTCGCTTGCAATCCTCTTTTCAAGATACAGGAACAGCCGTATCCTCCGGCCGGGACGATCGCGTCCGCTCCGGCTCCCGGAAAGATACGGCTGCTTTTTCAGTTGGCTTCCCCGCGGAAGATCTTCATGAATTCTTCGCCGGTGATGGTTTCCTTTTCGAGCAGATACTGCGCCAGCTCGTCCAGCTTTGCACGGTTGGACTTGAGGATGGCCGTGGCCTTTCCGTGCGCCTGCTTGATGATGCTGACCACTTCCTGATCGATCTTGGCGGCGGTCTCCGCCGAGCAGGTCAGGGACGTATCGCTGCTGAGGTAGGGGTTGTTGACCGCTTCGAGCGCCATCATGTCGAACTGCGCGCTCATGCCGTAGCGGGTCACCATGGCGCGGGCAAGGCGGGTGGCCTGCTCGATATCGTTGGAAGCGCCGCTGGTGATGCTGTCAAACACCAGCTCTTCCGCCGTGCGGCCGCCGGTGAGCGTGGCGATCTTGTTGAACGCCTCTTCCCTGCTCATGAGCACGCGCTCGTCCTCTTCCACCTGCATGGTATAGCCCAGCGCGCCGGACGTGCGGGGAATGATGGTGATCTTCTGGACGGGAGCGGAGTCGGTCTGGCAGGCAGCCACCAGCGCATGGCCGATCTCGTGGTAGGCGATGATGCGCTTTTCCCGGTCGGAAATGACGGCGTTTTTGCGCTGGTAACCGGCGAGCACCACTTCGACGCTCTCCTGCAAGTCCTCCTGAGAAACGGAGGAGCGACCCATGCGGACGGCGCGCAGCGCGGCTTCGTTGATGATGTTGGCCAGCTCTGCGCCGGAAGAACCGGCCGTCGAACGGGCGATGATGTTAAAGTCGATGTTTTTGTCCATGACCACGTCGCGGGCATGGACCTTGAGGATGGCTTCGCGGCCCTGAAGGTCGGGCAGCTCCACGGGGATGCGGCGGTCGAACCGGCCGGGACGCAGCAGCGCCTTGTCCAGCGTTTCGGGGCGGTTGGTGGCGGCGAGGATCACGACGCCCTTGCGGCCGTCGAAGCCGTCCATCTCCGTGAGCAGCTGGTTGAGGGTCTGTTCGCGCTCGTCGTTGCTGCCCATGCCGCTGTCGCGCTTTTTACCGATGGTATCGATCTCGTCGATGAAAACGATGCAGGGCGCTTTTTCATTGGCCTGCTTGAACAGGTCGCGCACCTTTGCCGCGCCCATGCCGACGAACATCTCCACGAACTCCCAGCCGGAGATGGAGAAAAACGGCACGTGCGCTTCGCCAGCGACCGCCTTGGCCAGCAGGGTCTTGCCAGTTCCGGGAGGGCCGACAAGCAGCGCGCCCTTGGGCAGGGTTGCGCCGATAGCGGTATACTTTTTCGGGTTGTGGAGAAAATCGACGATTTCCTTGAGGGCTTCCTTGGCTTCATCTTGGCCGGCCACATCGGCAAAGGTCTTGCCGGTCTCAGTCTCGGCATAGATCTTGGCGTTGGATTTTCCAAAGGACATGGCGTTTGCGCCGGTCTTTTGCAGCTGTTTGGAGATCATCGAGCCGATGAAACCGAAGAACAGGAGCGGCAGCACCAGCGTCACCAGCAGCGAAAGCAGCGGAGAGCTCTGGGTGGGGATCTCGTTGGTGAAGGACACGCCTGCATCGACCAGCGTCTGCGTCAGGTCCTGATCGGGCCACAGGCCGGTCTTATAGACCCGCTCCTTGCCGTTTTCGTCGGCGGCGAGGAAGGTGATCTGCGTGTCGTCTCGGGCAACGGTGGTGACTTTTCCTTCCTTTACCATGGAAAGAAATTCGTCATAGCCCACTTCGCGGACGTTGCCGCCCATCATCGCCGGAAAAACGAAGATGTTGAGCAGGAAAACGACCAGCAGCGCAATGATGCAGTAATAGATCAGCGGCCGCTGGTTCGGCTTGGAATCGTGAACCATAGAAGCACCTACTTTCGTTTTCCTTTCGGAAAATTTCATAAAATCGTTGGATTTATTGTAGCGCCGGGGCGCTTTCCTGTCAATTCCAACGGACTCAAACCCGCTTTTTCAGCTGCGTGTTCCGCTGTTGAACGTGCGGCGCGTCAGGGCAGGTCCTGCGTGCATTTTTCCAGCGGAAGCGCGATCTCCAGCCGGGCTTTTTTGCCGTTCCAGAGGATCAGCTTGTCGCGGATGCGGAAATACCTTCCGGTCTGCGGGTTGAGCCGCGTCCAGACGTCGTATTGCTGAAAGTTCAGCCGGTCGTTGTTGCAAAAGGCGCAGGGCTGTTCGCCGCCGTCGATGACCTGATAGCACTTTTTGCCGACGCAGGCGCTGGCGCTGGTGCGGCACCAGTCGTAAAACGCGCGGTTGGCGTAAAAAATTTCATAGGTTTCCGGGTCGCTGATATAGACCACGTCCTCCAGCTCGTCGAGGATCTGCACCAGCGAAACGACCGTTTCGTCCTGCCGCGCGATTTTCCGGATGTTGTGCATGGCGGGGAGCCTTTCCGGCGCGTCGATGTCCGTGATGGGGACGTTGCCCTTTTCCTCCTCCCGGCCGAGGGTGGAAAACGCGACGCAGCGGTTGCGCCCGCCGGCCTTTGCGGCATAAAGCGCCTGATCCGCGCAGCGGTAAAGGGACTCATACGTCGTTCCGTCTTGCGGGAAACAGGCCACGCCGACGCTGCACGAAAGCCCCGCGTCCGCGCCCATCAGGCCGCGCACCATGGCGCAAAGCGCTTCGCCCCGTTGTAAGGCAAGGGATGGATCGGGAAGGTCGCGCACAAAAGCGATCATTTCATCTCCGCCGAGACGGCCGCAGATGTCGTCCGTGCGGAAGGCTGTGCGCAGATTGCGCCCGAGCTTTTCGAGGATCAGATCGCCGTACAGGTGGCCGAAGTCGTCGTTGGCTTCCTTGAAATAGTCCAGATCGAGGAGGAACAGCGCGTGCTTTGTTTCCGGCGGGCTTTCTTTGAGCGCGGCGGCAATGAGCCGCTCCGCCATGCCGCGGTTATAAAGCCGGGTCAGCGAATCGCGGCTGGCCTGATCCTTGAGGAACATCTCCCGCTGCTTGCGCGCGTCGATGTCGCGAAGGTACAGCAGCGCCATAAGGTTGCCGCTGGCCGGGTCGCGCAGCAGGTGGATGGTCAGTTCCATCCAGCGCAGTTCGCCGTCCGGGCCGAACCGCCGGTGTTCAAAAAACAGCTCCCGCTTTCCGCCGGCAAAGGCGGCGCACATGTTTTCAATCGACGTTACCTGCTGATAGCGCTCGCAGTCCTCCGGGGCAATGGTAAACAGGGAACTGAAATTCAGCACGTCCCGATAGGAAAGCGGCGCTTCCGGCCGGGAAAACGTTTCCCAGGCCCCGGCGGCTTTGCGGATCAGGTTTTTTGTGACGTTGATCTCGGCATAGGCCACCATGGAAGAAAGCATGGCCTGACGGTACTGCTCTTCCTGCAAAAAAGCGAGTTCCATCTCCTTTTGCCGGGTGATGTTGGTGGCGATGCCCAGCGTGACGGACGCGGCTTTATGATAGATGCCGCCCGCCGTCAGCACGACGCGGTACCAGCGATAGGGCGCGCCGGGCGAAACCCGCAGCCGAAGCTGGCAGACGGCGTTGCCCGCGCCGGAAACGATCTCCTCCTGCGCCCGAAGAAGCTCCGGCAGATCGTCCGGATAGAGCATGGTTTCCCTGACGGACGCAAAGGAAGGGGCGCGGTAGGGCTCACGGACGGCGGAATTTTCCCCCGCTTTTTTGAACAGAGTGATCTCTCCCGAACGAAGATTGTATTCAAACAGGAAAAAGTCCGTCTCATCGAGGATCATTCCCAGGGAACGCCCCATCAGCTCCAACCGTTCGGAAAGCGTCTTTTCCTCCGTCACATCCCGCAGCTCGAACACCGCGGCCGCCGGTTCGCCCTGCAAAAAGGAAACGCTGGCCTGAAAGTGGCGCGTGGTTTCCCCGCCGCCGCGGCGGAAGGAAAGCGTGCAGCGCTCCCGTCCGTAGGTGCGGGCGCTCAAAAGAAACGGAAGAAGCGCCGCCCCCTCTTCCCAGCTGGTTTTGGCCGGTTCGTGGGGAAAGCTGCGGAAAAAGGCGGCGTTTGCAAAAAGAAGCGGCAGCCCCTTTTCCAGACGCACGGCAAAAAGCACACCGGCAGGCAGGGCGGAAAAAATTTTACCGCTGTCTGGCGCGTTCCATTCATCGGGGGTAAGATTGTGCTGTTGTGCGGCCATGGCGTCGTCCTTTCGTCAGACCGGTGCAGTACAAAAATCCGAACATTCCGCTGCGGGAAACACAAAACCGATCTTCTGTTTTCTATATAGTATACCTGAAATTTCTTCGCTTGAAAAGACGAACAGCTTTCTGCTATTACGAATTTCTCAGGAAAATTTCCGCAGGGAAACGGTTTGCAGAAGCCCTTCTTCCGCTTCCCGAAATGCTTCCTGAAATCCTTCTTGAGATACTCCTTGAGAGCTTCCTGAAACACTTCCCGACGCTTCCGGAAATCCTTCTTCTTCCAAGGATTTCTTCAAAAATCTTCTTTTTCCAATGCGCTTTCAGAAAGCGGATTCCAAAAACAAAAAAAACGCGCCCTCCCCTTCTCCTTTTGAGACGGGAAAGGACGCGCACAAAGCGGGAAAACGAACGGATCAAAGCGAGGCGAAGCGCTTCGCGCCCTTTTTTCGCAGCCACAGATACAGCGGGAGCGAAAGCAGCGCCGTTGCGGCCAGGCAAAGCGCCAGATAGAACGCGGCGCCCAGGCCGCTGCCGCACAGGAAATACAGCCCGCCCAGCGCCAGCGCATAGATCCATCCGCAAAGCAAAGCCAGCAGCACGTCGCCGCTCTGTTTGATGGGAGCGACTTCGTTCGTCCAGGTGAGATTGACCATCTTCAGCCCGAGGAACAGACCGAAGAGCGCCGAAAACACGCAGTACATCAGCACGGTCAAAACGCTGAGCGCCAGCAGCAGCGCGCTCTCCTTCCAAAGCAGCATCCCGCACAGCAGGCAAAACAGCGCCGGAAGGATCGTCAGCAGCAGCTGCACCCACAGCTTGGCGCGCAGCGCCTGCCAGGGATCGACGGGCAGGGACTGTACCAGATACAGGCTCTTCCCCTCGAGTGAAACGGAAGGCACGGCGATGTAATTCATGGAAGCGACGGCGCACACCAGCGCGCACAGCAGCACCGAAAGCGCGCCGGGCGTTTCGGAAAAAACGGCGGAAAGCGGCGCGAGCAGGCTCCTGCCCTTGAGCAGGAGGAAGCCGCTGGCCAGCACCAGCATCAGCGCGCCCATGCCGCAGTTGAGCATATAGGTGGAGCTGGAGGTGAAGCGGGAAAATTCCTTCCGCAGCAGCGCGGAAAACACGGTTTTCTGGCGGACGGTCTTTTCCCGGTAGACGGTCTTGACCGTTTTGCCGCTGGAGGTGGCGAGCTTGAAAAAGCTGCGGCGCAGCAGCTGCCAGGTCAGAACGGACAATAGCACCAGCGCAGCCGTATAGACCGCCATGGCGAAGAGATCGCCCGTGCCGATGTTGCCGAACAGATACAGCGGATAGGCGGCGGACTTGATCTTTTCGCCGTAGAACAGGGCGTTTTCCATCAAACTGGACAAAATCGTCTGCGCCCGGAAGCAGAAAAAGTAATACAGGCCGAAAAACAGCAGCGACGCGGCTACGGCGGCAAAGCTCTTGTGCCGCAACTTCAGGGTGATCTTTGCAACGACCCAGCCCAGCACGCACGACAGGATCATCACGATCAGGGTGATCAGCGCCACGAACAGCACGCCGCCCAGCACGGCCGCCGCCGTCACGGGGATGGTGACGAGATACACGATGACCGCCGGAACGCTGACCACCGCCGAATACATCAGCCCCAGCACGTACACGCCCAGCAGCCGGGAGGCCATGATGGTCGAGGCCGAGAGGGGCAGCGAAAGGAGCAGGTCGTTGTCCTTGGAAAGATAGAGGCTCGAATAGGTGTTAAACACGCTGCCGAACGTGCCGAGGAGCACAGCCAGCAGGCCCAGGAGGGCGAAATACATCCACGAAAGACCCAGCGCCGCAAAGGATCGGCACATCATGATGGAAAGCCCCGTGAAAATGCCGCCCAGCACGCCCGCCATCAGCAGCACATAGAGCAGCAGAAAGCCGGCCGTCGCACCTTTGGAGCGGGCCTTGTTCGTTTTGGGACTATAGAAATAGAAGCGGAAAATTTCCGTCAACTGCTTTTTGAGCAGGGTTTTCAGCATGCTGATTCCTCTCCCTCCAACTCAAGGAACACTTCTTCGAGCGAATCGTCGCCCTTGACCTCTTCTGTCGTGCCGTAGCGGATGAGTTTGCCCGATTTGATGATGGCCACCTTGTCGCAGAGTTTTTCCGCCACCTCCAGAACGTGCGTCGAAAAGAAGATCGCGCCGCCCTGATCGCACACCTCGCGCATCATGCCCTTGAGCAG
>JAEYFO010000006.1 GCA_023402915.1 Bacillota bacterium
CTCAAGCTGGGCAGCGGCATCGCCCCGGTGCAGACCATGCTGGCCTACGGCATCAACGTTTCGCTGGCCACGGACGGCGCTTCGAGCAACAACAACCTCGACATGTTCGAAGAGCTGCGCCTTGCGGCCACGCTCCACAAGGGCGTGACCATGAACCCGCTGGCCGTCAAGGCGAACGAAGCGCTGGCCATGGTGACGCGAAACGGCGCGCAGGCCCTTGGCTTTGAAAGCGGCGCGCTCCTGCCCGGCGCGCTGGCCGATCTGATCCTACTCGACCTGCACAGCCCGGCCATGCAGCCCTGCTATGATCCGAAAAACGCCGCCGTATACAGCGCGTCTGCTTCCGACGTGCTTTTGACCATGGGCAACGGCCGGATTCTCTACGAAAACGGCGAATACTATACGCTCGACGTCGACCGGATCTATTCCGAGATCGCCCGCGTGAGCGAAAAGTTCCGCGGCTGAGCGTTTTTTCCCAAAAATTTTATCGAACCTGCCGCCCCGTTTTTCGGGGCAATCCATAGAAAAGGATGACCGCCATGCTCAGAAAATTCGCTGCGCTCCTGTGCGCGGCTTCCATCGCCCTTGCCGTGACGGGCTGCGCCCCCAGCGCGCCCTCCGCCACGCCCGGGTCCGAAAGGACCGAACCGCCGAACAACGCCGCCGAGCGGTTCGAACAGATCGCCACCGGCGGCAAGCCCCTTGAAAACAGCAACGCCAAGTCCCTCGTTTTCTCCAAAGAAGGCGAGACTACCGTTGCGACCCTGACGTTTGCCCAGGGCAGCGCCCTCAACGGCACGGAAGAATCCGAGCCGGACAGCGTGCCCGCCTACCGCGCCTACTGCACGAGCAGCCCCGCCCGGTTCGTGCTGGAATTTTCCAGCCTGGACAACTGGGATTATGACCGGACGTTTGCCCTTGCGGCGGACGACGATCTGTTTTACGCGGTGTTCAAGCAGTTCCAGAACAACGACGACCGCTTTCGCATCTTTTTCCAGCTGCGGCAGGATGTCACCTTCTCCGTCAAAGAAGAAAAGAACCGGCTGACCATTTCCTTCACGCCGGTGGAAAGCGACCAAAAGACGCAGTATTTCGTCACGGCGGACGCTCTCGCTTCCTTCACGGAAGGGGCCATTTCCGACGACATGGGGCTGTTCCCCACGCTGTGCGCCGATCTGGAAAACACCATCCTGATCTCCGACCCCTTCGACACGGAAGCCGAAGCGCAGTCCTATCGGGAAAATCTTCAAAAGCTGGTGGCGGACATCCTTCCGGGGATGCAGTTTGACGTGATCTCCCTTTCGGATCACCAGCTGCCCTCCTTCGTGGACAGCGCGCAGTATCAACAGGTTTACAATCAAAAGATCGTCTCCATCAACGGCGTGCCCACGGCGCTCCCCGTGGTGCTGCCGGACGGCATGTACCTGTGCTCCTCCCCCGACGGGCGAAAGAGCGTGTTCAGCCGCCAGCTGCGGGAAGAAAATCTCGAGGAAGTGGCGGACGATACCGTCATGACCGTTGAGGAGCTTTGGGTGATGGAATCCACCGGAAAGCTCAAACGGCTGAGCGAAGCGGATTTTTCCACGATCGAAATGGCGGCGTTCTCGCCGGACGGCCGCAAGCTGGCCATCCTGGAAACGACGAGCGAGGTATCCTACCTGCACGTGTACGACCTGGACACCGGTATGTGGACGAACCTGAGCGAAGAGGGGCTGGGCCAGACCACGACGGACTTCATCTGGGACGTGCTGGGCAGCGCCATTTACGCCATCAGCGGCAACGACCGGATGCACCTGATGAAGTACGACTTTACCATTGCCGACGAAACGAACCGCATCACCACCGTGGAGGAAGCGGCGCTCGAGGACGGCGACCTTGCCTTCTACAACGGCGACCTTTATTTTGCCAACCCGGACAAATCGGACGAAAATCACATCTATAAGATCAAGCCCGAGGGCGGAAAGCGCGCCCTGCTGACCAAAGGCGACAGCTTCCGCATCTCTCCGGACGGGCTGAGCATGGCCATTCTCGAATCGTTCGGCGTGGGCGGCGAGGGCGAAGAGACCACCAACAACACCACGCTCAAGATCCGCAGCATGACCACGGGCGGCGAGCGCACGCTGGTGGAAAACCGCTACATCGTCTCATTCGACTGGGCGGAAAACGGCCATCTCTATTACACGGAGGGCATCGACGAGAGCGGCGAGACCACCTACGGCTTCCGGCTGTACCGCTACGACCTGCGCACGGGCGAATCGACGGCGCTGGCCGATATGGTCACGGCGGACTTCTCTGTCACACCCGACCCGCAGACGCTCTATCTTCCTTATATGTATGTGGACGATCAGACCCGCATCCGCGCCACGTACCGCCTCACGTTCGAAAACTGAGCTTGGGAGCCATTGACCTTTGATCCGGCCTTTGGGCTTTCCATCTTTTGTTTTTCGGGTCATTGGGTTTGGGTCATCAGCGCGCTTTCCGACCCATTCCAAAAACACAGCGCCCGGCAGAAGCACGTCCCTCTGCCGGGCGTTTTGCTGTTTTGGGTATTTTTTCGATAACCGTTGTTCCTTGAATTCTCTCAACGCGATGCGTTTTTCCGAGAGCGCTCCATCGTTCAAGCAGTTCAACCAGTATTGTTGCGATTTAGATGTCTGTACCCTTTCTTTAGCGCTCTCTGCGGCCTTCTTCGCGCCAAACTCTTCCAAAAAAGAAAAACCACAGCGCCCGGCAGAAGCACGCTTCTCTGCCGGATGTTTTTATTATTTTACTCTCAGTTGACAAGGGCACATACGGTTCCTGCCGTGTGCCCCGTAGGGGTGCTGTGTGCCCGCCGCGTGCCCCGGAGGGGGAAAGGGGGCTTGCGACTGCTTGATGTGGAGTTTGCGCTCCGTATGGATCACCTCTTCGCCCTGCGTTCAGATCAGCTGTTATGAAAAAGAATTCGTTTTCCGATGGAGCCAAATC
>JAEYFO010000022.1 GCA_023402915.1 Bacillota bacterium
CAGCAGCGCCGCGCACAGCAGAACCGTCAGAAGAACCATCGTCTTTTTCATGGAACCATTCCTCCTTTTTCCCTATTGTAAAAAACTGCCGCTGCAAAAGCAATTCCTTTTCAGGCCACTTTTGCAAATTTTTTCAAATGTTCAGAAATTCCGTCTCATCTTCAGGAAAATCAGACTTTGCGTTCTGTTTTTATGACTTTTCGAGCAAAAATTTTTCCTGTCGGAAGAAGAGCGCCGCGCACTTCGTCAAAGCCCTCCGTTGACCGTCTTTGACCCCGCGGACAAAAGAAATTTTCCGCTGGCCAAGAACCCGCGCCGCTCGCCAAAGAATTTTCTCTGCTCACAGCTCCGCAGTCAAAAGAAACTTTTCCGCCAGCCCAAAACGCTCCACCGTCCGCCGGCAAACCTTTTCCCTGTTTTTTACAGCCCCATGGGCAGGAGAATTTTCTGCGCCAGCCAAAAAACCGCCGTCAGGCCGCCCGTGAGCACGCCGAAGCCGCCGAGGATCCCCGTCGCCAGCCGCCGGGCGTTCGTCGATTCCCGCCAGCCCACGCGCTGCACCGTCCAGTCAAGGAGCATCGCGCCCGCCAGCGCGCAGCTGAGCCAGAACGGCGGCTGCCAGAGCAGCAGCGCCAGCAGTCCCGCCCCGTAGCCGATCCACACGCCCATGCACCGGGCGCAGACCGGGCACTGCCGTCCGCGAAAGAAAAAGCTGCGCTCCGGCCTTTGATGACAGCCCAGCCGTGCGCCCCAAGCCATGGCGCGCCGCCAGCGCCGTTCCTTTGAAGAAAGCCCGGCGGCCTTCGAAGGCTCGGACGCGCGCCGCCCGGCTTTCGCCCCCTGCGCCGCCCGGCTTTCCTGTTCTTCCCGTTCTTCCCGCGCCGCCCGTTCGCTCTTGGCTCTCTGTTTCATCCGTTTTTCCTCTGCCGGCGAATTTCTGCCGCAGGATTCCTTTGTTTTTTTGAAAAAGCCGCCGATTTCTTTTTATTTTTCCGCATAGGTGCGGACGATCTCTTCGAGCACTTCCACCATTTTTTCCATGGCCTGGATGGGGATATACTCGAACCGGCCGTGATAGTTGCAGCCGCCGGTGGAAAGATTCGGGCAGGGCAGCCCCTCAAAGGACAGCCGCGCGCCGTCCGTGCCGCCGCGGATGGGAGAAATGACCGGCTCCACGCCTGCGGCGCGCATGGCGTTTTGCGCCGTTTCGATCAGGTGCAGGTGGGGCTCGATCTTTTCGCGCATATTGTAATAGGAATCGGTCAGCGTCAGCTCCACCGTGCCCTCGCCAAACGTCTCGTTGAGATAACGGGCGATGGCGCGCATCTTCTCCTTGCGCGCTTCAAAGCGGCTGCGGTCGTGGTCGCGGATGATGTAGTGCATGGCGCAGCCCTCCACGTCGCCCGCCATTTCGTTGAGGTGATAGAAGCCCTCGTAGCCCTCCGTGTGCGCCGGGGTCTCGGCGGGCGGGAGCAGGCGGTCAAACTCCATGGCGATGTGCAGCGCGTTTTTCATCTTGTTTTTCGCGTCGCCGGGATGGATGTTCACGCCGTTGACCTGCACCTTGGCCGACGCGGCGTTGAAGTTTTCGTATTCGATGCCGCCGAGCGCGCCGCCGTCCACCGTATAGGCGTAGGCCGCGCCAAAGCCCTTCAAATCAAAATAGTCCGTGCCCCGCCCCACTTCCTCGTCCGGCGTGAAGGCGATGCAGATCTTGCCGTGCTTGGGCGCGTTTTCGCCAAGGAGCGCTTCGGCCAGCTGCATGATCTCCGCCACGCCCGCCTTGTCATCCGCGCCCAGCAGCGTCGTGCCGTCCGTGACGATCAGGTCCTGTCCGACGCATTCGTTCAGGTAGGGATACTTTTCCGGCGAAAGGACGATGTGCTTTTCCTCGTTCAAAAGGACGTCGCCGCCGCCGTAGTTTTTGACAATACGGGGCCTGATGTTTGCGCCGGGCGCGTCGGGCGACGTGTCCATATGGGCGATGAGGCCGAGCGCCGGGGCGGCTTCGCAGCCCGCGGACGGGGGGATCACCGCGTAAACATAGCCGCACTCATCCATCCGCGCGTCCTGCGCGCCCATGGCCGAAAGCTCCTCGCACAGCATCCGGCCGAGGTCCTTCTGTTTTTCCGTGCTGGGAAAGCATTCGGCTTCCGGGTCGGACGCGGTATCCACCGCCACATAGCGAAGAAATTTTTCAAAAACCTGTTCCATGGTGCGTTCTCCTTTTGCTTGAAATACTGTTGAACAAATTGAGGGTCAAATCGTGAAAGGCAGCCGTCGTTTTTTCGGAAAGTTCCGGCGGACGGCCTTCTTCCGGTTTCGCTGCCGTTTTCCGGCCAAAACGGCCTGGGCGCGCCGGGCGTTTTATTCCCTGTTCGGCTCGTTTCCCGGCTCCTTTTCCGGCCAGGTGCGATAGCAGCCCAGCAGCCGGATCTCGTTGGTATAGGCGGCCAGCACGGCCAAAATGCGCTCGATGGCCTCCTGCCGCAGCTCCCCTTCGTAGTCCACATAGAACCGGTACTCCCAGCTGCGGCCGGGGATATTGCGCGATTCGATCTTACAGAGGTTCAGCCCGTGGGAAGCGAAAATGGCCAGCACGGTGTGGAGCGCGCCCACGGCGTGCTTGAGCGTGAACGTCAGGCTGACCTTTCCCGTGCCGGAAAGGGCGACGGGCTGCGCCGCGATGACCACAAACCGGGTCACGTTGTCCGTCCTGTCCTGAATGTCCTCCTCAAGGACGCAAAGCCCGTAGCACTGCGCCGCCCGGCGGGAGGCGATGGCCGCAAGATCGGTGCGCGGGGAGGCCGCCGTCTGCCGCGCCGCTTCCGCGGTGTTGCTGCACACCGCTTGCGTCCAGGGTTCTTTTCGAAGGAACTCCCGGCACTGGCGCAGCGCCTGCTCGTGGGAGCAGACCTCGCGCACGTTTTCGCGCTTCACGCCCGGCCTGGCCAGCAGGCAATGGCGCACGGCGACGAGATGCTCGCCCACGATGGAGCAGCCCGTATCACCCAGCCGGTCGTACAC
>JAEYFO010000079.1 GCA_023402915.1 Bacillota bacterium
GTAATCGTACTGGGCCTCCACCGTGAAGCTGCACCCGCCCGCGCCCGTTCCGGCGTCGATGTCCACCGTGATGGAGGAAAAATGAAACCGGGAGCTGTCCATGGTCCTTCCGCCCACGGAGATCTCAAAGGCCGGCGCGAGAAACCCGCCGTATTTGTCCTCCAGGCTTTTGAACTGATACGAACCGTGATCCATGGCGCTCCTTTCCAGACCCGCAGCGCTTTTGCGATGTTATTTCAGGGCGGGCAGCTTGATGGTGTTCCCCGTGTCGAGCAGGCGGGGGTTTTCGATGCTGTTGGCGTCGGCGATGACCCGCCACTGGGAGCACTGGCCGTATTCCCTGCCCGAGAAGCTCCAGAGCGCGTCCCCCTGATGCACCGTGCGGTATTTTTCCGTGTCCGGGGACTCGTTCGGCCGCATCTTGGCGCTTTGGCTGGGCTTCCTATATTGCTTGAACGTGACGTTCAGCACGGCGCGCACCGGCGTGCCCAGCTGGTTGAACATGGTAAATTTCTGGCTGCAATTGACGAGATGACCTTCAAATTGCAGCGACGACCATTCGATCTTGAGCAGAGGCGGCACGTGCGTGCTGGCGTCGATGACCATCAGGTCGTAAATTTTGGAGGTATAAGAGCGCACATCCGGCTTGGCCGGCGCGGGCGCTGCTGCGGCGGCGTTGAGCTTGAGCACGTCCCCCGCCGTTCCGCCCACCAGACCGGCTGCGCCGTAGGTGTCGAAAAACAGCTCCATCTGAAGGGTCTCGCTCGAGCCGTGAACGAACTGGATGCTGGGCATATTGGCCGCAAGCCCGGGCGCTTCGCTGTATTTCGTGCCGCGTTCCTGCACATAGGACTCGGGGTTATACATCACATAGATCTTTTTTCCGGTGGCCTTGTTTGTGATGCACATTTTCGCAAGGGGCATCACCAGGTTCGGATTGGGCAGGCCGACGTTCACAGTGCCGCCTCCTTTCTGTTTTCGAATTGAATGGATTCCGTCTCGAAGCAGCGCGCTACAGGCCCATCCTGCGCCGGTCGCGCTTGAGCCGTTCTTCGAGCAGGCCGTAAACCTGATTGGCCATCCGCCGGATCTCCGCATCCGTGAAGCGGGCGGGCGGCGTTTCAGCCGGTTTCTGCGGCTTTTTCCGGTGGGTCATCTTGGGCGCAGGGCCGGCATAGCCGGGTGCGGACCAGGACGTCTGCGGCTGCGCGCCCTTTTGGCTTTGAAACGCGCGATACGGCGGATAATCTGCCGCGGCGCTTTTGGGCGGCGGATACGCTGGCGGAACCGCTGCCGCGGACGCGGGTGACTGTCCCTGCACGGGCGCTGCGGGAGCGTAGCTTTCTTTGAGGAAATCCCGCGCCCACCCCGGCAGCGACTGCACATAGCTGCTTTCCCGGTAAGGCTCGGGAGGCTGCGCGGCAGGCCGATTCTGCACGGGCTGCGGCACGGCCGGGCCGTAAGTGAGCGGCTTCATGCCGTATCCCTGCATCGCGCTTCCCGGCATGGCGGCAAAGGGCAGCGCATCCTGCGGGGAAGTGCCATGCAAATGCGAAGCGAAGGTCAGCGCAGCACTCTCCAAGCCAGCAGTTTTGCCGGTGACTGCTCCGGCAGAAAAGCGGATATCCTTTCCGTCCGGGGCTTTGGCGGCAAAGGGAGTTTGCTTTGGGCGGAAGTCTGCGCCGGGCACGTTCTCCTGCGGAAGATGGCCATGCACAAGCTCCGGCAGCAGCGCCGTTCGCTCCTGCGCCTGCTGTGCCATGCGCTGCGCCAATGCGCCGGGCGCAAAGCGGCCCGCTTCCGTCTGCGCCGCGCTGTCAGCAAAACGGGTCTCCCCGGTTCGAGCGTGGTTTTGACTTCCCGCCGCCGTTCTCTTCGTCACGGGCAACCCACGATTGGGAGAATTCTGCGGGATTTCCCGGGAAATGTCTGTGGCGCTTGCGCCCCGCCGCGCCGACGGTTCTGTTTCGTCCGGCGAGGCGGCGCTGTGTGTAAGCGGTACGTTCGCCGGGGGGACAGCGCTTTCCTGCGGGGGAATCTGCTGCGCGAAAGGCAGGTGTTGCTGAGAATCGGCTTGTCTCTGCGCGGAAAATTCTCCCTGCGCCTCTATTTGGGTAGTCGATTGTTCCGGCGTGGGCGCACTGTACGTAAGCGGAACGCGCGTCTGGGGTTCAGCATTTCCCTGCGGAGAAATCTGCTGTGCAAAAGGCAGCTGTTCCTGTGAATCGCCTTGTCTCTGCGTAGAACGCCGCCCCTGCGCCGCCGTTTGATCCGCCGAATTTTCCGGCGTGGGCGCGCTGTACGTAAGCGGAACGTGCGCTGGAATTTCAGCATTCCCTTGCGGGAAAACCTGTTGTGCAAAAGGCACAAATTCGTTTTGTCCTTCTTGCTGAACAGGCTCCTGTGAAGCTCCCTGCGAAACTTTCCCCGCCCCGCTCTCCGCACGCTGCAAACTCTCCGTCCGAGACGGTGCAGGCGTTTTCTCTGCGTCCGGCCGCGTCTGCGCTGCGATAGAAGCCGTCGGACGGCTATTCTGCGCTGCGGGATTGGCCGACCGCGGCGCGTTTCCCTGTTGTTCAACAGCAGGGACGTCATGTGCGGCGCGCGCGTTTCCCGGTTGCGTCCGTATCGTTTCGGCTGACAAGTTTTCCGGAGCGGGCGCGGTATGCGTAAGCGGAACGTGCTTCAGAGGTTCAAGATTTCCCTGCTGGGAAATCTGCTGCGCGAAAGG
>JAEYFO010000109.1 GCA_023402915.1 Bacillota bacterium
CGGTTCCCACGCCCGCGCAGGCCGGATGCTGAAACGAATGTCCGACGGCTTCTTCTGCTCCCATGCCTGAAGGTAGCTGGCGCTTTTGACTTCGATACGGATTCCCTCAAACAGCACGTCAAACGCCGCCCAGTCGTCATGGACGCCGGACAGATCGGCCCCAACGGCCGCCGCCACGAGAAACTCGCAATACGCGCCGCGCAGGGTATTGTTGAGCAGATCGGACGCGTGCCATGCCCAAAACTCCCGCAGGCAATGCCGGGTTTTCTCCGCGCCGACGGTGATCGGCTCTTCTCCTGTCCGCTGCCCCCTCATCCTTTTCCCTCAAAAACGTCGCTCGGCCGCGGCCTATTCCCCGCCGGTTTTTCCGTCAAATCTCCTGAATGATGGGCAGGATGACGGGATTGCGCTTGGTTTTGCTGTAGAAATAATCCCGGAGGGTATTTTTCATGCTGGTCTTGATGGCCGCCCAATCGGAATAATGCTTCTTTTCGAATTCAAGAACGACCTTGCGTACCACCTGGCAGGCTTCGTCGATCAGCTCTTCGCTCTCGCGGACATACACAAAGCCGCGGGTGATGACGTCCGGGCCGGAAAGGAGCTTGCCGGTCTTTTTCGCAAGGGCGATGACCACCACGACCAGACCCTCTTCCGAGAGCATCTTGCGGTCGCGCAGGACGATATTGCCGATATCGCCCACGCCGGAGCCGTCGATCATGACGCTGCCGGAGGGCACGGAGCCGTTGCGCTTTGCGCCGGCTTTCGTGATCTCCAGCACCTCGCCGATGCTGAGCATGAAGGTGTTTTCTTCCGGAATGCCCAGTTTCCGCGCAAGGGCGGCGTGGTTCATCAAATGGCGGTATTCGCCGTGGACCGGGACGAAATAGCGGGGCTTGACCAGCGAAAGCAGGAGCTTTTGCTCTTCCTGCCGGGCGTGGCCGGAAACGTGAACGTCGGCCATGGCCTGATAGACCACCTGCGCCCCCTTGGCGCACAGCTGATTGATGACGTTCGAAACGGTTTTTTCGTTGCCGGGGATGGCGGACGCGCTGATGATGACCAGATCGCCCTCGCCGATGACCAGCTTATGCGCCGAACCGGCCATGCGCGCCAGACCGCTCATGGGCTCGCCCTGACTGCCGGTGGTGATGACGCAGATCTGATTGTCGCGGTAGCGCTTGAGCTTTTCCACGTCCACCAGATTCTTCTCTTCGATGTTCAGATAGCCCAGCTCTGCCGCCAGCTGGGAAATGTTGATCATGCTGCGCCCCTGGAAGCAGATCTTCCGGCCGTGGCGCAGGGCGGTGTCCACGATCTGCTGGATGCGGTTGATGTTCGACGCGAACGTCGCAATGATGACCCGGCCCTCCGCCTCGTCAAAATACCGCTCAAACGTCTCGCCCACCATGGATTCGGACATGGTATAGCCCGGCAGCTCGGCGTTCGTGCTGTCGCTCATGAGGCACAAAACGCCCTTCTGGCCATAATAGGCAAACCGCGCCAGATCGGCCGGCGCGCCGTCCACGGGGGTATAGTCGATCTTGAAGTCGCCCGTGTGGATGAGAACGCCCGCCGGGGTGGTGATGGCAAGGGCCATGGCGCCGGCAATGGAGTGGTTGACGTGGATGAACTCGATGCTCATGCAGCCCAGCTTGATGGTGTCGCCCGCCTGCACGCAGCGCAGATCCGCGCCGGAAATGCCGTGCTCCTCCAGCTTGTGGTTGATGAGCGCCAGCGTCAGCTTGGAGCCGTAGACCGGAACGGTAAACTTTTTGAGGGCATACGGCACTGCGCCGATGTGATCCTCGTGGCCGTGGGTGATGATGATGGCGCGGATGCGGGCGGCGTTTTTTTCGAGGTATTCCATGTCCGGAATGACCAGATCGACGCCGGGCATTTCGTCCGTGGGGAAAATGGAGCCGCAGTCCACAACGATGATGTCCTTTCCGTATTCGATCACCGTCATGTTTTTGCCGATCTCGGCGATGCCGCCGAGGGGAATGATCTTCAGTTTCGATGCCAAATAATTTTCTCTCCTTTTGAATCCAGCCGCCAAAACGACGCACGAAACAAGCGGAACGCCCTCCACAGGTTCCAGCGCCGGCGTTTTGATCTTTTCCGTCGAAAAGCAAGTCGTCAAAAAAGAAGTCGGAAAGATCAAACGCCCTTTTCGGAAAGAAAACCGGTCCTTCCGGGCAAACCCTGCGGCGGCCTCGCGGCAGCTGCTGTATTTTTGATATCATGCGATGCGCCCTGCATTTGAGGCTTTCCGTCCATTGCAAAAGCCCGCCGGACAGCGCGCAGAAAACCGATCCGAACAGAATATCGTTTTTCATTATAGGGGATTTTTCCGCCGCGCGCAAGTAGGGCCTTCTGCAATGCCCGTTTTTTCGCGCAGAACCCGCTCTTTTCGCGTGTTTTCGTCCTCTTTTCTTTTTAATTTCATATAAAAAGAGACGAACTGAGCCGTCTCTTTTGCTTTCTTTTTTGAATCTTTCGAAAAGCATCCGCCGAAACGTTCGTTTTCCCATCACTTTGCGCTGTAGTCCACCAGATTCCATTTCTGCACCAGCGCGGCAAGCGAACCGTCCTCCCGCATGGAAGAAAGCAGCTCGTCCGCCGCTTCCCGCAGCGCCGTGCTGCTCTTCGGGAAGGCGATGGCATAGGATACCGTGCCGATGGCCTGGGGCAAAATGCGGTGGCCGCTTTCGGAATAATAGCTGGTCAAAAGCGCGTATTCCATGCAGACCGCGTCGATCCGCCCGCGGGAAAGCTCGTAGAGCATATCGGCGGAGCTGGCGTATTCCTTGACCTTGGCGGCGGGAGAAAGCCCCGCAGCATAGGTCTTGACGGCGTTTCGCACGGCGTAGCGGTTGTTGCTGCCGTCGCGGTTGATGCAGCCGATGGTTTTGCCCGCCAGTTCGGACGGCACGGTCACGGCGCTTTCGGAAAGCACCATCAGCGCCGCCGCGTCCTCGTAGTAGCTCTCCGAATAGCTCAGCGATGCGGACATATCCTTTTGCGCCAGCGCAATGGCGCAGTCCAGCTCGCCGCGCCGCAGCATGGCCGTGAGGGTGTTGAAATTCACTTCCACAAACTCCACTTCCGCCGTGCCGAAGATCTCCTCGGCCAGCCGGTTGGCCAGATCGATCTCCAGACCCGTCCGTTCCCCCGCGCTATCCTTTCCGCCAAAGCCGGGCACGTCGCTGCGCACGCCGACGCGCAGCGCGCCGCGGGAACGGATGGGCGAAAGC
>JAEYFO010000114.1 GCA_023402915.1 Bacillota bacterium
CCTTTCGCCCAAACACACCACGTTTCCGGCGCTGTCGGCAAGGATCTGCATCTCGACGTGCTTGACGTCCGTGAGGTATTTTTCCAGATAACACGCCCCGTCGCCAAAGGCCGCCTGCGCCTCGGAAAACGCCGCGCGGTACGCGGAAAGCACTTCGCTCTCCTCCCGGACGATCCGGATGCCCCGGCCGCCGCCGCCCGCCCGGGCCTTGATCATCAGCGGCAGACCGATGCGCCGCGCCTCGGAAAGGAGCATGGTTTCGTCCTCGACCAGCTCGCTCCCCTCGATGATGGGAACGCCCGCCGCTTTCATCGTGCGCCGCGCCGCGTCCTTATCGCCCATGGCGCAGATCACGTCCGCAGGCGCGCCGATGAACGCCAGGCCCTGCTGCGCCGTCAACGCGGCAAAGCGGGCGTTTTCGCTCAGCAGGCCGTATCCGGGGTGAATGGCCTGCGCGCCGGTGATTTTGGCCGCCGTCAAAATGGCGGGGATATTGAGATAGCTGTCCTTGACGGGCGCAGGGCCGATGCAGCAGCTTTCGTCCGCCAGACTGACGTGGAGCGCGTCCCTGTCCGCCTCGGAATAGACCGCCACGGTGGAAATTCCCATCTCCTTGCAGGCGCGGATGACGCGCACCGCGATCTCGCTTCGGTTGGCAATCAGAATTTTCGAAAACAAAATTTCCCCTCCCCGGGCAGCGCAGCCATGGAACCCGCTTTAACAGATCCAGACGGATTTTTCGTTCTTTTTCTATTCCTTCGGCACGAGCGCAAAAGAAAACTCGCCGCTGACGCATAGTGTGCCGTTCACCCGCGCCTCGCCTTTTGTAAAATAAAACGGTTCTTTGACCCGTGTGGTTTCAACGGTGATCTCCAGCACGTCGCCCGGGCGCACCTGATTGCGGAAGCGCACCTTGTCGATGCCCGTATAGAGCGGCTGCGCCCCCTTCATTTTGCCGGCAAACAGCACGCAGGCCGTCTGCGCAAGCATTTCGCACTGGATCACGCCGGGCACCACGGGGTTGCCCGGAAAATGCCCCTGCAAAAAATATTCGTCGCCGCGCACGGCATAGCGGCCATGCGCCTTTCCATCCTCGCCCAGTTCCGCCTCGTCCACCAGAAGCATGGGTTCGCGGTGCGGGAGAATGGCCTTGAGTTCTTCGCGATTCATGAAAGTTCCTCAATGCGGCGCGCCGGGCGAGAAGAAGCATCCTCCAACCGACCGCCGCGGGATTTTCGATAACAGTTCAAATGCGTTCTGATGCGTTTGCCGCGCTCCTGCTTTTCAAAAGAGCTTGAACAGCGTCTGGCCGTATTCGACGGCCTGCCCGTTCGAAACGCATACGTCCACCACTTCGCCGTCCTGATCGGCGACGATCTCGTTCATGAGCTTCATCGCCTCGATCACGCACAGCACGTCGCCCTTTTTGACCCGTGCGCCAATGGAGACGAACGGTTCCTCCTGCGGGGAAGGCGCGGCGTAAAACACGCCCACCATGGGCGAACGGATCTCGTGGACGCGGTTGAAATCCACGGCGTCCTCCTGCGCATTTTGCGAAGCGGATGCAGGCGCGGCGGCCACTTTTTCCGAGCCATGCGGTTCCCGTTCAGCCTGCGCCGGGGCGCTCTGCTGCCGCTCGATGCGCACAACGCCGCCCTCTTCTTCCACTTCCAGCACGGTCAGTCCGTTTTCCCGCGCGATGCGGGCCAGTTCTTCGATCTTGGAGAGTTCCATGTTGTCACTCCTCCGCTTTTTTCAGGGCGATGCAGGCGTTGTGTCCGCCAAAGCCCAGCGAAACCGACAGCGCGCCGTCCGCCTGCGCTTTTCTCGCCCGGTTCGGAATGTAGTCAAGGTCGCAGTCCGGGTCGGGTTCGTCGTATCCCATCGTGGGCGGAAGCACGCCCGTAAAGAGCGCCAGCGCCGCCGCAATGGCTTCCACCGCGCCCGCCGCGCCCAGCATATGTCCCGTCATGGACTTCGTCGAGCTGACCGCCGTGCGGGAAATGCGCTCGCCCAGCGCCTTTTTGAGCGCCAGTGTTTCGCATTTGTCGTTCAGGGGCGTGCTGGTGCCGTGTGCGTTGACGTACAGCGCCGCGTCCGTCTCATAGTCCGCCTGAGCGACCGCCATGGCGATGGCCCGCGCCGCGCCGTCCGCTTCCGGGTCGGGCGCCGTGGCGTGGTAGGCGTCGCAGGTGTTGCCGTAGCCGCAGATCTCCGCAAAAATTTTCGCGCCGCGCGCTTTGGCGTGCTCGTACTCCTCCAGCACCAGCATTCCCGCGCCCTCGCCCATGACGAAGCCGTCGCGCCGCCTGTCAAAGGGGATGGACGCGCTCTTCGGGTCGGTGCGCTGGGTGAGCGCCATGCAGTTGGTGAAGCCCGCCACGGAAAGGGCGTTGATGGACGATTCCGCGCCGCCGGCCAGGATCGCGTCCGCTTCGCCGTTTTTGATGGCGCGGTACGCTTCGCCCACGCAGTGCGTACCCGTGGCGCAGGCCGTCACGATGGGAAGGCAGGGGCCTTTGGCCTGATATTCAACGGCGATGGAGCCCGCCGCCATGTTCGCGATCATCATGGTGATCAGAAAAGGCGAAACGCGCTGCGGGCCGCGGGTGTTGAGCTTTTCGACCTCTTTCAAAAGCGTGTCCATGCCGCCGATGCCCGAGCCGACGTAAACGCCCAGCCGTTCCGGCGCGATCGTGCCCGAAAGACCGCTTTCCTCCATGGCCTGCTTGGCCGCCGCCAGCGCGTACTGCGTGAAACGATCGCTGCGCCGCGCCTGATCCCGCGTCATATAAAGCAGCGGATCGAAATCCTTCACCTCCGCCGCCAGATGCACCTTTTGATCGGAGGCGTCAAAGCGGGTAATCGGGCCGATGCCGCAGACCCCGCCGGTCAGATTGTTCCAGAACGTCTCCCGGTCGTTGCCCACCGGGGAAATGACGCCCATGCCGGTAATCACTACCCGTTTCATCGCAGTTCCTCCTCAAAAGGTTACATATTCAATCCGCCGTCCACCGGCACGACTGCGCCGGTGATATACGACGCTTCCGGCGAAGCGAGAAAGGCTGCCAGCGCCGCCACTTCCTCGGGCTTTCCCATCCGGCGGACGGGGATCTGATCGACGGCGGTCTCTTTGATCTGCTCAGGGAGCTTGGCCGTCATGTCCGTTTCAATGAAGCCGGGCGCAATGGCGTTGCAGGTGATGCCCCGGGCAGCCGATTCCTTGGCGACGGTTTTCGTCAGGCCGATCATGCCCGCTTTGGCGGCGGAATAATTGGCCTGCCCGGCGTTGCCCATCACCCCGGCCACGGAAGCGATGTTGACGATGCGGCCATAGCGGCGGCGGAAAAAGATCCGGTACGCCTGCTGCGTCATCAAAAACGCGCCCTTGAGGTTCGTGGCGATCACCCGGTCAAAGGCTTCTTCGCTCATCTGGGGCAGCAGCGCGTCGGCCGTGATGCCCGCGTTGTTGACGAGAATTTCCAGCGAGCCGAACGCCTCCGCCGCCTGCCGGACGGTCTCCTTGACCTCCGCCGAAGAGGAAACGTCGCAGCGCAGCGCCCTTGCGCCCACGCCCAGCGCTTCGATCTCGCGGACGGTCTCTTCCGCCGCCACGGCGTTCGAGGCGTAGCACACGACGACGTTCGCCCCCTCCGCCGCCAGACGCAGCGCAATGGCCCTGCCGATCCCCCGGGTCCCGCCCGTGACGAGCGCAGTTTGTCCTTTGAGCATTGCTTTCATTCCTCCAAAGCGGCGCGAATGGCCGCCGTATCCTCCGGCGTTTCGACGTTTTTCACCGTCAGGGCCGGGTCGATCTTCCGGATCAGGCCGGAAAGGGTCTTGCCCGCGCCCACTTCAAAAAAGCGGTCGTAGCCGTCCTGTTTCATGTGTTCGATGGTTTCCTGCCAGCGAACGGGGCTTTTGACCTGCCTCGAGAGCAGCTCCCGGCCGTTTTCGCCGTAGGGCAGCGCCGTGACGTTGGCGTAAAGCGGGATCGCCGGCGCATGAACGGGCAGGTTTTCCAGCAGGTCAAAAAGCGTGTCCGCCGCCTCGGCCATGAGGGGGCTGTGGAAGCCGCCGCTCACCGCCAGCGGAACGAACCGTCCCTTTTCTTCCGCAATGCGCCCCTGAAGGCGGACAAGCGCTTCGGCTTTTCCCGCCACGGCCACCTGACCGGGGCAGTTGTAATTCACCGGCCAGCACTCCCCCGCTTCGGCGCAGAGCGCTTCGACTTTTTCGGGCGCAAGGCGCAGCACGGCGATCATGCCGCCGGGGTTCTGCTTTGCGCAGCGATCCATCCGCTCGCCCCGCTCCACGACGAACCGAAAGGCGTTCTCATGGGAAAGTACGCCGCAAAACGCCGCCGCCGCCACCTCCCCAAGGGAGAAGCCCGCCGCGCCGTCCGCGCGTACGCCCGCTTCCTTCAGCGCTTCCGCGCAGGCCAGATCCATCGCAAACAGGCAGGGCTGAGTGTTGACCGTCTGGGAAAGGGCTTCCTTTTCGCCGTCAAAGCACATCGCAAGCGTGCCGGGGCGGATGCTTTCGCAAAGGTCGAACACCGCTCTGGCCGCCGCGCTCTGCTCATAGAGCGCTTTTCCCATGCCGGGATACTGCGCGCCCTGTCCGGCAAAGACAACTGCTACTTTACCCATTTGGCCGCTCCTTTGAGAAGGACTTCCGCCCCTTGGCAGACCTCGCGGATGATCTCCGCCGCAGGCTGCTTCTTTTTGACGAGCGCGGCGATTTGTCCGGCCATGAAGCAGCCCTTCTTTTCGTCGCCCTCCACAGCGGCCAGACGCAGCGCGCCGCCGCCCAGCTTTTCCAGCTCCTCGTTCGAAACGGAGCTGTCGTATTCCTTTTCAAAAAATGCGCGGGAAAAGGGGCTCTTGAGCGAGCGCACCGGGTGTCCCAGGCGTTTTCCGGTGGTCAGCGTGTCGATGTCGCGGGCAGAAAGGATCTTCTGCTTGTAGGTTTCGTGGACGGTGCATTCATCCGCCACCAGAAAGCGCGTACCCATCTGAACGCCCACCGCGCCCAGCATCATGGCAGCGGCCATACCCCGGCCGTCCGCAATGCCGCCCGCCGCCAGAACGGGGATCTTCACCGCGTCCACCACCTGCGGCACAAGGCACATGGTCGTCAGCTCGCCCACGTGACCGCCGGACTCGCCGCCCTCCGCAATGACCGCACAGGCGCCCATGCGCTCCACCATGCGGGCAATGGCCGTCGAAGGCACGACGGGGATCACGCGGATGCCCGCGCCCACCCACTGCTTCATATATTTCGACGGAAGGCCCGCGCCCGTCGTGACGACGGGAACCTTTTCCTCCGCCACCACCTGCGCCACTTCGTCGGCGTGGGGGCTCATGAGCATGATGTTCACACCGAAGGGCTTTTCGGTCTTTTCGCGCACCTGGCGGATCTGATCGCGCAGATAATCCGCCCCGGCGTTCATGGCCGAAATAATGCCAAGGCCGCCGCCCTCCGAGACCGCCGCCGCCAGCGAAGCGTCCGCGATCCAGGCCATGCCGCCCTGAAAAACGGGATATTCGATCCCGAGCAGCTCGCAAATTTCGGAACGGATCATGTTACTTGCTCTCTTCCACCAGTGCGACCAGCTCGCTGACCGTCTGCACCTTGTTGTTCATCTCGATGGTGACGCCCAGCTCGTCCTCGAGGTTCATCACCAGCTCCACCGCGTCGAGGGAATCCACTCCCAGATCGGCGAACGTGCTCTCCATGGTCACTTCGGAAACGTCGATGCCCTTGTACTCCGCCAGAACCTTTGCAATCTTTTCAAACATTGGGAAAACCTCCAAAAATTGATATTGATGTTTTTTGATGTTTTGATTTATGAAAAGAGGCGAACCTCTTTTTACCTTTTTCCGTCCGAACC
>JAEYFO010000202.1 GCA_023402915.1 Bacillota bacterium
GCCCCAAACCCCGCAAGGGTACTTTTTGAAAAAAGTACCCTTGACCCGAAAAACTTTCAAAAAAAGAGTAGGAAATAAGGGCGAAAGAATTTCCTCCTGATGGGGGGAGCACTGGTGCACGGCAGGAAGAAGCACTTTATCGATTACAGTTGCGCTGCTTCTTTCAGCAGAAGGCAGCCGAGAATGTCAGCGATAGTTTCTTTTTACTCTAAAAGTTTTTGAGGGGGTTGGGGAACTTTTACCAAATTTTCCTTCCGAAAATTTGGCATTTCAGCAAGGTGGAATGTCACCCTTCGGGCGACGACCTCTTCAAAAAATTCCCCAACGTTCTCAGGTATTGAAATACTCCGCCGCCGTTCCGTGCCGCCGCAGCAGGGCGAGAAGCTCGTCGGCAGGCAGGAAGAGCGTGGCGGTGTTGTCGTTGGGATGCACGCCGATGCGCCCGCCGCGAAACGCCGGATCAAGAACCACACAGACGCGCTTTTCCGCGTCGTTGAGCGCGCCGAGGGGCGTGACCGAACCCTTTTTCAGGGCGAGCAGGCGAAACAGATCCTCTTCCGGAGCAAAGCTCAGCGGACGGCTGCCCATGGCCGCGCGCAGGGCCTTGAGATCGGCGCGCCGGTCGGAGCACAGGCTCACCAGATAGTACCGCTGCTTTTTGTCGTCGCGCAGAAACAGGTTTTTTGCAATGTCCGCTTCCCCCGGAAGATGCAGCGCTTCCATCTCTTCCATGGTGAAGATCGCCGGATGCTCCTGCCGGGTGAAGGGCACGCCTTCTTCCTCCAGCAGCGCGCACACGGCTTCTTTGTCAAACGGCATGGGAAGCTGCCCCCGTTTCAGGAAATCGTTGGGAAAGAAACAGCAGAAAAAATAGTGCGTTCACGGGAACTCTCTGGAATTTTCGCGAAAGGAAAGTCAGTCCTCAAACAGCGGCGTGGAGAAATAGCGCTCCGCCGTGTCGGGCAGGACGGTGACGACGGTTTTGCCCCGGCCCAGCTTTTTCGCCAGCGCAATGGCCGCAGCCACGTTCGTGCCGCTGGAGATGCCGCAGAGAATGCCCTCCTTTTTCGCCAGATCGCGGGCGGTTTGCAGCGCTTCTTCGTCCTTGACGATGTAAATGCTGTCGTAGATGTTCTGGTTCAGGATGGGCGGGATCACGCCGTCGCCAATGCCCATTTGAAGGTGTGTGCCGATGGAGCCGCCCGAAAGAATGGCCGCGTGCTCCGGTTCGACCGCCCAGATCTCAAGGCCGGGGTTGTGCGCCTTGAGCACTTCGCCGATGCCCGTGATCGTGCCGCCCGTGCCGATGCCCGAGCAAAACCCGTCGATGGGTTTTCCCACCTGTTCGAGAATCTCCCGCGCCGTGCTCTGCCGCTGGATGGCGGGGTTGGCCGGGTTTTCAAACTGCTGCGGCACAAAGACCCGCGGGTCCTCTCGCTGCATGTTCAGCGCCAGTTGAAGGCATTCGTCGATGCACTTGCCGATATTGCCCGCATCGTGAACGAGGATGACTTCCGCGCCGTATTGCCGCACCAGCTTGCGGCGCTCTTCGCTGACGGAGTCGGGCATGATGATGCGGGTCTGATAGCCGCGCACCGCGCCCACCAGCGCCAGACCGATGCCCTGATTGCCGCTGGTCGGCTCGACGATGATGGTGTCCGGACGGATCAGGCCGCGTTCCTCCGCGTCGCAGATCATGTGATAGGCCGTGCGGGTCTTGATGGAACCGCCGACGTTCAGTCCTTCGAATTTGACGAGAATTTCAGCGCCGTCGGGATCCGCCATGTGCCGCAGACGGATGATGGGCGTGTTTCCGATGGCCTGAAGAATATTGTCGCAGATCATGGGTCTTGCTCCTCCGATTTCCCTTGAAAATAAGGAATGCTTTCATCAAAAAATAAAAAATGCGTCAATCAAATTTCCTGCAAAAAGCCGCTCTTGCGGCAGAAATGCTTTTGTATTTTATTATAGCAAAGCGCCCGGCAGATTGCTACGGGCGCAGCGCGAAAAATTCACGGGGAGGGGAGAGAGGAGGGGAGACGTCAGGGGCTCTGTCTCACTTCGCAATGGTCGCCCCGGTTCACTAACGCTTCCGGCGCTCCCTTGCTCAGTGGGCTTCCTCCTCCCTGTTTCGCCCACTGGGCGCGGTTGGAGTCAGCCCCCTGAACCCCGTAAGGGGACTTTTTGTAAAAGGTCGTCGCCCGAAGGGTGACATTCTACCTTGCTGAAATACCAAATTTTCTGAAAGAAAATTTGGTAAAAGCCCCCTTAACCCCAAAAACTTTTATAAAAAAAGAAAATGTCGATAAAGTTTCCGGCTTCCGTCTGCTGTAAGAATTAGCAAGGCAATCCAAAACGTAAAAAGAGAAAAGAAGTGCTGACGCTGGTATCCTTTTCATCAGAAGAGAAACCTTCCGGATTTCTTTATTTTTTTAATTTTGAAAGTTTTTTGAAAGGGTTCAGGAAAACTTTTTTTCAAAAAAGTTTTCCTGACGTCTCCTCTGACGTCTCCCCAGCGTTTTTTCCCGGCGTCTCCCCCACGTCTCCCCGCCCCGCTCGCGGGAAGTACGGCGTGGTGCGCAGGCGAAGGAGCATCAAAAGCCCGCGGACGCACAGCTCGACCGTCATGGCGATCCACACGCCCGTCAGGCCCAGCGGTCCCACCAGCAGCGTCGCCAGCCCCAGCCGCACGCCCCAAATGCTCACGAGATTCATCGCGCTGGGCACCAGCGTGTCGCCCGCCCCCCGCAGCGCGCCCGCCGCCACAATGGACACCCCGAAGAGCGGCTCGGCAAACAGCTCGATGCGCAGCACGCGCGTCGCCAGCGCCTGAACGGCCTTGTCCGGCGTGAGCATCGCAAACACATACGGACAAAACAGCATCATCAAAAGCCCCGTGCAGCCCATGAACACCGCGCCCATCAGCGTGCAGAGCGTTCCGTAGCGCCGGGCAGCCGGCACGTCGCCCGCGCCGATGCGCTGCCCCACCAGCGTCGTGGCCGCAGAGCCGATGCCGTAGCCCGGCATGTAGCAAAGACTCTCCGCCGTGACGGCAAAGGAGTTCGCCGCAATGGCCGCCGCCCCCAGGGGCGCAAGGATCATCGTCGAAACCACCATGGCGCTGTTCATGGCGATCTCCTGCACCGCCACGGGCGCGCCGATGCGGAAGGCTTTTTTGAGGATCTCTTTGTCAAAACCGCGCGGTTCGCGCCGCCCCTTTTGCCAAAGCCGCAGCCGGGGCGAACGGACGCAGCAGCAAAGCGCCATCAGCACGCTGACGACCGCGCAGGCCAGCGCCGTGCCGATCCCCGCGCCCAGCACGCCGTAGCGCGGGATGAACAGGGCGTTGAACAGCACGTCCAGACCGCACATGGCCGCGTTGAGAATGCTGGGGGTGAGCATATCCCCGCTGCATTGGAGAAAGGACGCCGTGAGGGAATTGAGCTGCGAAAAGGGCAGCATGAAGGCAAACACCAGAAAATAATCCGACGCATCGGCGCAAATGGCCGGTTCGCCGCCCAGAATATGGGGGAGCGGCCCGCTCAAACACACGCCCAGCAGGCAAAGCAGCAGGGAAAGCGCCGATGCTGCGCCCAGCCCGTGCCGCACGATCCGGCGCGCGTCCTGGTCCCGTTCGCCGCCGATGGCGTGAGCCACCTGCACGGAAAACCCGGCGGAAAGGGCATAGGTCACGCCATTGAGCAGCCAGGTGCTCGACGCGACCAGCCCGATGGCCGCCGAGGCGTTTTTGCCCAGCGCGCCCACCATGGCCGAGTCGATGTATTGCATGGCGATGGTGGTGATCTGCGTCAAAATGGCGGGCAGACTCAATCGCCAGACAGCCGCCAGCTGCGGCCTGAGCTGCGCAAAGGAAGTGCGGCGCATGAAACGCCCTCCTTTTTTGAAAATTTGGAAAGAGGAATGAGGGGAATATTATATAGGAAGTAAAAAAATCGAAACCGCTGCCGCGCGGACGGAAATGTTTGAAGAACCACCTGCTGCGTCCGCACCCTTTTCATAAAAAGCGCTGCTCAAAAGAGCGCGCCGGGCCGGGCGGCAAAGCTCCCGCGCAAAACCTGCGTTGCTTTACGGTATCACGGGGGAGAGGGGATGTCAAGCCGGAGAGAGCGGGGGCATGACCGGCGGGGAACGCAAGGAGACGTTTGCCGGGAACCATCTTGGCAGGGCTGATTTTTGAAAACACGGCCTTGAAAGCACGGCTTGGAAAGCATGGCCGGAAGCGCCGGGCGGCGGGGAGAGAAGGGACGCGCCTTTGCGCCGCCTGGAAGGGGAGAACGAACGGAATGCGCGCCAAAACAAAACATACGGGAACCCGGTTTGTTGCCGGATTCCCGTATGCGGGTTGCCTTCTGTCTATGAAGCGCGGCACGGGGGCAAAGCCCCTTTCGCGTTTTCGGCGGGAGGCGGGGTTCTTTGGAAACCGCTCGACGAGGTTATTCGATCGCAATGCTGGAACTTGCGGGCAGTTCCGGTTTTGCGTTCTTGGGAACCGTCAGCCTGAGGATGCCGTCTTCGTACTTGGCGGAGACGTCTTCCGCCCTCAGGCCTTCGCCGACATAGAAGCTGCGGCTGCACGTGCCGCTGTAGCGTTCGCGGCGCAGGTACTTGCCGTTCTTCTCTTCTTCGTCCTTGTCCAGACCCTTCTCGGCGGTAATCGTCAGATAGCCGCCCTTGAGTTCCACCTGAACTTCGTCTTTCTTGAAGCCGGGCAGATCCACGTCCACTTCATAAGCCGTTTCGGTTTCCCGAACGTCGGTCTTCATGAGGTTCTTGGCGTGTTTGCCATAGAGCGGATCGCGGCCGTTCCACGACGGGGTCATCATAAAGGGATCGCCAAAGAATTCGTCAAACAGAGTTTCACCAAAGATGCTGGGCAGCATAAGTCATTCCTCCTGTCAGATTGCCTTTCGATTCCGTAGATGAAATGCGTTCGAGAGGTGGAATCTTCAAATTTTGCCCGCCGCACCGGATCGCTCCAATGCGGTTTGAAACGCTTTTTGAAAGAAGCCCCCGGGGGATCATCCCGCTCCCCGCAAGCCCCTCTCTCAAGGTTTGCCTGTATTATAGCACTGTTTTTAGCACTGTCAAGGGGAGAGTGCTAAAATTTTTTGGAAAAATCAAAAATTTTTGGAAACGGAAAGTTTTGTCCTAAAATTCGGAAAAATGCGGGATTTTCTTGAAAAAACAGAAAGTTCTGTCAGCGGCGGTAATACTTCGCCAGCGCGCTGAGCTGCTCTTTTAGCTGATCGTCCGTCAGCGGGACGGGCGTGCCGACGCAGCGGGCGCGCCAATAGACCTCGCAGCCGAACTCGATCTCCTCGGCGGTGATATAGGCCTGCGCGATGTCGGTCCCGGCGGCCAGCAGGCCGTGGTTGCCCATCAAAACGGCGTAGCGGTCCTCCATTTTTTCAAAGATCGCGTCGGCCAGCTCCTCGCTGGTATAGTTGTAAAAATCGCAGCAGCGCACCACGCCCCCGGCGCGCGCCGTGGTGAAGCAGGCGGCGGGCAGCTCCCAGCGCAGGGCGGAAAGGGTCGTGGCGAACGTGGAATGGGGATGGACGAGCGCGTCGATGTCCGCGCGGCCGGCAAAGAGCTTTCGGATGACCGGCCATTCGGTGGAGGGCTTTCCCGTGCCCTCGGCGATGTTGCCGTCAAGATCGACCAGCACCACGTCCTCGGCGCGCATGGTTTCGTAGGGCGTCCCGCTGGGCGTGACGGCGGCCAGCCCCAGCGTCCGGTCAAAGGCCGCAAGATAGCCGCCGGTGTTGCGGGTCAGACCGCTTTTGAGCATTTTTCGGCCGTAATCGGCGATTTGTTCGCGCACAGACTGCATCAACATAGGAGAAAGACCTCGCTTCGCTGTAAATTTTTGGGCATATTGAAAGTTGGAAGTTCTGAAATTTTGAATTCTTAAAAAACAGGAAGATGCCGATCGGGAAAGGCGGCGCTTCTGTCCGCGCCGCGAGCCTGCCTTTATCATGCCAGAAAATTTGGGGGATTGCAACAAGCGGCGCGATCTGCTGCCTTTTCAAAAACCATTGCGCAAAAAAGCGGTCTCCCGCTTTGGGAGACCGCCGTTTTTGTCTGTTTTTTCGGCCGATCCGGGCAAAAACGCCTTACGGATGGAACCGGCGATGGATGGACAGCACCTTGCCGTCCTTGACCTCCATGGTCGTGTTGTAGCAGTTGAAAGAGTCGTCCTCTTCCGGCAGGCTCAGCAGGTCGCCGGAAAGCAGGGTCTTGCCGGGATTTTCCAGGTCGGAATCGTCCGTGAGCACGAATTCGTCGCCGTTGACGGGCAGCGTCACCGTGCCGAGAACGCGATAGACGCAGTCGTCGTTATAGTCGAGCAGGCGGTAGGTGCCGCCGTCGTTGGAAACGAGGGTGAAGCCGCCCTCTTCCTCAAAGCCGCCGTTGATGGCGACGCCGCCATAGCTTTCCCCGATGGTGTTGACGGTGTGCTTCACGCCGCCCGCAACGAACGTGTCGCCCACAGCCAGCTGAGAAACTTCCACCGCGTCGTACACCTCGTAGTCGTAGATCGTCACGTCGAGCACCAGCCGGCCGTCGCCGTCCAGATAGGCGGACGTGGAGTCAAACGCCGCGGGGTAGCTGCCGTCGGTGAGGTTGGAAACATCCACAGAACCCGCCATGGGAGCGATGGTTTTCGAGGCGCTCTCAACGGGCGCGGCCGTTACGGGCTGAAAGCTCCCTTCGGGCGCGGCGCTTTCGGTAGGCGCGGGACTTTCGGCTGTAACAACGTCCTCCGCCGGCTGCTGAGCGGGCTTGGCGCCGCAGGCGCAAAGAGCGGTCAGGCACAGAGCCAGCGCAAGGGTAAGACCTTTTTTCATAAAAAACACTCCTTTTCGGCGCGGGAAAACGGAAAAATCCTTCCGTCTGCGCGCAGTATCTGCCGCCGCAACGACCTGCGTTCCGAACGGCGCATTCATCATATCACAGCGCGGGAGGGCGGAAACTGAACTTTTTATGAACTTTGCCAAGGCCGATTGTGAACTTTTTGTGACCAGAAGGGCGTTTTTGAAAGGGCTTTTCCGACAAATGGTGCGCCTGCTTCCGAAAGCTGCGCACACAGGCAGAAGCAAAGAGGAGCGACCCGCGTCTGCTGTGAATAGCCGGGAAAAAAAACGAAGAGGGGCGCCGCTTCCGATAGAGCGCCGGACACAAACACAACAGAGGATTGCGGGATTTGCTCTGCGTTCCGATGCTGGCTGCGCGCCGCTTCGAGACGGGCGCATCGGATTACGAAAGAGGGAAAGAAAGCCGGACTGGCTGCCCGGCTTTCCTATCCAAAATTATTGTAACAGCGAGGGAGAATCTTTTTCACCGCCGAAAATCGTCCGGTGCGCCATGCCGGTGGGATCGAGAACGATCTCCCACAGAGCGGCGTCTGTAGCATAAAGGTAAGAGGTGAATTCTTCGTCGTCCACAACGCCGCAGTAGACGGGGTTCTCTCTGCTCGTCGGCCAGTAGTAGCACCGGCCGGACGTAAGACTCAAGCCCGGATCAAACGACGGCCCGACGTATCGCACAACGGACCAGTCCTCTTTGCGGTTCATCCGCTGCATTTCCGCGCGCAGTTCCCGGAGCTTTTCTGCCAGTTCGGGCTGCGCGGCATGGGCGGCGATGATCGCATCGAGAGCGGAGAAGTATTCTTCGTAGCTATGAAAGCCGTAGGGGAAAATTTCCTCGCCCGGGTCGAGAAGCTCGGAGACGTCGCGCAGAAAATCGGGATAGTCGAACACCTCGCCGCCGTGTTCGCGGCAGAAGGGCAAAAGATCGTAGGCTTCGTGTTCTTTGGGAAGATAGGGCATGAAGGGGTCACCGCCTTTTTACTATGGAAGTATCCGCAGCGCTGTCCGTTTTGTGCTGCGGCGGTATGGCTCGAGAAAAATCCAAACGCCGAGGAAACGGTGTTCAAAATGCTTTTTTTGAAAGTCAGTCCCTGATCCACCAGCCGTTGTAGTTGGAATATCCCTGCCGCTTCATAAAGGGGATCAGCACAGAAATATAACCCTTTTTGGGAATGCGGACGCCTTCTTTGGTTAAAATGGCAAAAATCCGCTGCTCGTACTCGCTTTCCAGCGCATACCATGCGTCGGAGATGGCGCGGGCTCTTTCGTATTCCGGCGTGCCTTCTTCGTAGTCGCAAGACATCACATAGGAGGGAAAGCATTGGCTGTGTACGACGGCATAAGCGTCGGCAAGATCCTGTTCTTCGTTTTTTCCGGCAAAGAAGTCCAGAAATTCCTGAATCGAAAGGGGCGGAGTGGAAAGTGCGATCGCGATGAGGGGTTTCTTCTGCTTCATGAATTTGCCTGCGCCCAAAACGATTCTGAATTTTCCCGAACAGTGGGAGAGAACCCAATCGAGAGGAAAGCGGGGCGCAGGGATAATAATAGGATACTCCCCTTTCTGCGCTCCTGCAACCCCCGCCAAAGAAACAGCCCTGCCGGGCGAACCGGCAGAGCTGTTTGCCGTCACCCTTTCCAAACCAGCTTGTATTCCAGAACGTGGCTGAGCAGTTTGCGCGGCTCCACGCCGAATTTCTGCGCAAGGGCAAGGGTATGATCGTTGATGAAATGGAAATTCTTCTGCTCGACCCGCTCCAGCAGTTCAGGATCGAGGGGAAGCGGCACAGAGAGCCCGTTGGGCACAGCGCCCAGCTTTTCAAAAAGACGCTGACTGGCGACGTTGTTCGGATCGATCCGCACGCGGAATTCCGTGATGCCGAGCCGCAGCTTGATCTCGTCGAGCATTGCGCGCAGGGCGGCGGCACCAATCCCCTGACGGGTCTTTTGCGGCAGCAGCTCGATGGAGAGTTCCCAAGGCAGCTGGGTAGTGTCGTTGATTTCGCAATAACCGAGGTATTCCCCGTTTTGTTCGATGGTAAAGGGCAGAACGACGTCTCTTGTGTGAACCTCCCAAAGCTTGTTGAGAGAAGATTCGTCGGTTGCCCGAGAGGAGAGGGAAGAATAGCAGCGCTTCAATTTGAAGAAATTTTCCTTGTCCGCGGGGAGACGCTTTCGCAGAGTAAGCCTGTTTGCGGCGATGATCTCGCCGGATCTCCAGAAGTCCTCCGGCGCAGGCGGCAGCGTGCCAGCCGCAGGCGCGGCGGATCCGCCGCAAGATATGTGGGAGGTCATGCTTTTCAAAACGGAGAGGTTTTTTTCCAACTGGGCTGAAATATCCTCCGGTGTTGCATCCGCGGGAAGGTTCCTCACTTCTTGCAGGAGGAAATTAGAGAATTCCTGAATACAGCTGTCCGTGACAGAGGGGGCAGCGCCGCTATCGGGACGCTGCTTTCGCCGCTGCGTGAAAAAGGCGGCGCCCGGAAGAATTTTTGGACGGCTTTTCATGGCGTGAAATCCTCGCTTTCTGTTCTTGTATTTTGGTGGTGGCGCCCTCAGTCAATAAGGGCACAGCGGTTTCCGCCTGCGCCTTGTCGCGTCCCGCTGTGTGCCCCGAAGGGGAACCTGTCCCCCGTGGTGCGTCCTGCCGTGTGTCTTGCCGTGTGCTCCGCAGGGGTGCCGTGTGCTCCGCAGG
>JAEYFO010000328.1 GCA_023402915.1 Bacillota bacterium
GGTCTGGGGGGACTTTTTTCAAAAAGTCCCCCCAGCGTTCCCTTCCATCTCCCGGAACTTCAGCAGCGCGGTGGTCTTGTTGGACACGCCGAGCTTGCGGTAGATGTTCTGGATATGCCGCTTGACGGTGTTGAGGGAGATAAAGAGCGCTTCGGCGATCTGGGCGTTGCTCCTGCCCTGGGCGAGGTATTGCATGATCTCCATCTCCCGGCCGGTGAGCACTTCGTTGCCCCCCTCCTCCCGCTCGGCCTGCGGCGCTTCCGCCCCGGCGAGGGAAAAGAGCTTCTTCCGGTACTCCGCGGGCATTTTGAGCTGCGGGCTTTCAAACGCCGGACGCAGGTAGGCAAAATACTCCACGAACGGCATGACGATCTGATCCTGCAGGGCGATGTCCAGCGCGGCCTGCACGGCGGGCAGCGCGTATTCCGTGCCGTAGAGCTGCTGATTGCAGATGGCCTTGAACAGGAAATTGTGGAGATAGCCCAGCTGATAGTGGAAGGACGCGAAGTTCTTTTCAAACATCTCCGTCAGGAAATCCAGATACATGTAGTCGCCCTTGAGGATGACCGCCTTGCCGAACACGATATAGTTGAACGCCAGCCGCTGCTGGAGCGAGCTTTCGCTGTCAAAATCGCCGGTGCAGAGCCATTTGGGAATGCTGTCGTACTCGCCGAGGGTGGCGTAAAGATAGCCCACCGCGCAGTCGAGCGCGAAAAATTTGCTCGAATCGGTGATCTCCTCCGTCATGCTGCTGAGGCTTTCGATGACGGCGCGCGCCCTCTCCTTCTGCCCCACGGCGATATAATACCGCCCCAGCGCCAGATAGGCGCAGATGCGGATGCAGGTCTGATCGTACTGCGCCGCCTTGAACAGCGCCTTGTTCGCGTTGTATTCCACCCGCGAAAGGTCGCCCGTTTCCAGGCCGTATTCCGCCAGCGCCACGCAGTCCGCCCCAAAGCCGTTGCCGTCCGCCACGAGGATGTGGCTCTCAAACCGGTGGGCAAAATCGTCCACAATATGGGCGTACACCCCCGGCGCGTTGTAGTAGGCGTAGGTCATGTGCGGCGAGCCGTAGGTGAGGTTGCTGGTGCGGATGCGGATGACGGATTTCTGGCCGTGCAGCAGCTTTGCCGAAAGGTCCATCGCTTCGATGACCTTGTCCAGATCGTTGAACATCAGCGCCGTGCCCAGCACGTAGCTTTCCGCCAGCAGATGATCGGGCGTATACTGCGGATGCTTGAGCGCCGTGCAGCGGCTGCGGAACTCCTCCAGCAGCGCCTGCCCCTTGGCCGCGTCCACCTCCATGCACACAAAAAAGATGTATTTGAGCAGCGCCATGGGGTATTTTTCCATCACGTCCTGCGGCGCGGCGAAGAGCTTTTTCAGGACGGTTTTGTCCATTTTGAAGATCTCCATCACCGGCGCCCGTTCCAGCTCGCACAGGATGTGGTCGAAGTCCTCCGCCAGCATATAAAACTCAAACGCATGGAGATAATCGCTGTGCTCCGAGGCCCATTTGGCCGCCTGCGCCGCAAAGGGACGCACGTCCAGCCGGGCGGCCTTGAGCTCTTCGCGCAGGAAGCGGCGGAACAGGTCGTGGAACCGGTAGCCGCCGGAGGAATCGCGAAACAGCAGGGCGTTGCCAGCGTACAGCCGGGAGAGGAACTCCCGCAGCTCGGGCTTTTCGAACACGTCGCACACCTGCTCGAACGTGAACCGGTCGAAGAGCGAAAGCAGCATCAGATACTTCTTCTCTTCCTCGGAATAGGTGTCGTAAAGGGAGCTTCGCAGCATGGAAAAGATCGTGGCGCTCTGGTCGATGCTCTGGAAGCGGGCGTAATCGTTCGCCATGAGATAGATGGACGCGATCCAGCCGTTGGAGCGGGCGGCGATGCTTTCCACCACGCCGGGCTCGGCCTCAAAGCGGATGAGCCGGAGGTATTCTTCGGTTTCTTCGGGCGTAAAGGCGAGGGTTTTGGCCGTAATGACGTCGCAAAGCCCCTTCATCTCCCATTCCGTCACCGGGAGCGCGGGGTATTCCCTTCCGAGCAGCACGATATGCAGCCGGGGCACATTGGCCTGCACCACCTGTGCGATCAGGCTGTTGATGCGGGGCTGATTGGCGTATTGAAAGTCGTCGAACACGACATAAAAGTCCGATTTGAGCGTTTCGGCCCGGAGCGTCTCCAAAAAGCGCAGGGTCTTGAGCGAATCGTCGGGGAAGCCCATGGCTTCGAGCCGGGAGCACAGGGCGGGGGCTTTTTCCCGCAGCGTGGAAAGCAGCGCAAACCAGAAGTAATCCGTGCCGGAGACCTTGACCGGTTCGCTCAGCGCCACCCAGGCGTATGGCTCCTGCGAATGGCGGAAATAGTCCATCACGGCCATGGTTTTTCCGTAGCCCATGGGCGCGGTGATGATGGAAGCGGGGTGCTCCCGCATACGCATGAGGGCGCGCTGGATCCGCTCCCGGTGCAGCTGCCGGAGTTCAAGCGCTGGCATGTTCCGGTTCCTCCTCTCCTGTTTGCGGCGACTTGATATGATGATAACAAATATTGGGGAAGGGGACAAGGTGAGCCTCGCCCTTTCGCGAAAATCCTTGCCGGATTTCCGCGAGTACACCGTTCTTTTCCTGTTCCAAATACGGAACGGCCGGAAAAGAACGAAAGGAACGAAATCAAAGATTTCATCCGTTTACCCCTCTACCCCTTCGGGGCACACGGCGGGGCACAGGTCGACGTACAAGCCGCCGAAGCCGGATTGATACAAGGGGCTACGGCCCCTTGACCCCTTAGGTTGTTAAAAGTCACTTTCCATGCTCGGAATTTTTTCTCTCCCCCACGGCGCGCTTTTCCTCCTGGTAACGCTTCTTTTTTATTCCCCATATCCTCTCCGTAGGATTGACGGCAGCCCCCTCCCCACATATGCCGACGACCCCGGCCCTGAAAAGAGCCGGGGTTTTCGGTATTTGGTTGGACTTTCGGAGAATTTTGTCCATTACTTGGCGTCCTTGTTCCAGAGCCTCTTCGTCCTGGAAATGAGGATGTTGGCCAGCAGCAGGGACAGGGTCAGCGCGCCGGCGCAGATGTACAGGCCGCCGTAGTAGGAGCCGGTCTTATCGTAGATGCCGGAGTACACGAGGGGCGCGAAGGCGTTGACCAGCGTGCCGAGGGAGATGACATAGCTGAAGATGGTGGCATAGTCCTTCGTGCCGAGGGTGGCGCGGATCAGCAGCGGAGAGCCGATGCCCATCAGGCCGTAGCCGCAGCCGAACACGAAGCCGCCGATGAACACGATGATGGGCGTTGCGCCGCCGAACAGCAGCAGAGCCAGCGCAGCCAGCAGGCCGATGATGGCGGTGCACCAGGTGGCGCGGATGCCGAAGTGGTCATGGATCCAGCCAAGGCCGATCTTACCCACAACAGCGCCCACCAGCAGGCAGGAAGCCACGACGGAAGCCTGTTCGATCGGGAAACCGACGCTCGCGGCGAAGTTGGTGATCTGGTTCTGGAACGTGCCCATGAAATGGATGCACAGCACGGAGAGGAGC
>JAEYFO010000312.1 GCA_023402915.1 Bacillota bacterium
CGGGCTCGTGGTGGACGACCGGCGGAAGGAAGTCACCGTGGACGGCGAGGCCGTGCGCCTCACGCCCATGGAATACGGCATTTTGCTGCTGCTCATCCGCGAGGCGGGACGGGTCTTTTCCATTGAACAGATCTATGAAAACGTCTGGAACGAACCGGCCTTCAATCCGGAAAACACCGTAGCGGTCCATATCCGCCGCATCCGCGAGAAGATCGAGATCGACCCGAAGGAGCCGAAATACTTGCAGGTGGTGTGGGGGATTGGGTACAAAGTCGAAAAATACTGAGGTCGTCCAGCACGGCGGACGGCGCTATCACTGGGTCTGGCGGGGCATTGCCATTGTGGCGGCGCTGCTGGGCGTGTGCTTTGTGGTGCGGGGCGTCTGCCTTTTGAGGATCTATGGCGCGATGAACACGCACTCTTATCAGTTCAGCAGCGCGCTGGGCGCAACGGCCTATGACGACACGACGAAAGCCTGGAAGCTGTTCTTCTATTATGGAAGCGAAGCGGCCGTCCGCGAGGGCGCGTCTCCGGCGGGGCGGGAGCTGAGGCAGAGGGCGGCAGAGCTGGAAGCCGCCTGTGAAAAGGATGTTTCTGCGCTGGAAAAGCAGATCGAAGAGGCGGAAAAGACCCTTTCCGGCAAGGAGCGGGACACGCAGGTCAGCGCGCTCAAGGGCCAGATCGAAGTGGTGCGGGAGGATTGCGCGGCGGAGATCGCCAGCAGGGAAAACGCCGCCGTCGAAGAGGTTTTCCATTTGAAGGAATATTTTCTTCCGGCGGCAGGGATGTTTGCCGCTTATGTGGACAGCGAGGGCAACTGCACGTCCACAGCGGAGTTTTTGACGGACGAAGAAACGGCCAAAACGTTTTTTGAAACGCTGCCTGCCGCGGTTTACGTGGGCGCGGGATATTACAGCGCCCGGCCGGAAAACGCCGTGCGCGTGGTGATTCCGGCCAACATGACCATTCCGGACAGCGGCACGCTCTATGTGGGGTATTCCAAAGAGCTCTACGAAAGCCTTGAATCCAATTATCAGCAAGCCTACGAGATGAGCAAGCGCGGCCCGGGATTCCTCCTCTGGGGCGGTGCGGCCGTCGTGGGCGCGATGTGCTGGCTTTGCTATGCGGCGGGCTGCTCTTCCAAACGGCGGGGCGTAAAGCTCCTTTGGATCGACCGCGTATATACGGACGTCTATTTTCTCCTGACGGTGGCAGGCATCGGTCTTTGCATTTGGCTGGTGTCCCGTTTGACGGCGGCTGTGTCCAGCGGCAGCTATGGAAACTATTTGATCGAGCAATTCGCCAGAGACAGTCTGGACGAGCTGACGCTGCTTTTCGTGTATGCACCCGTGCTGCTTGCAACGCTGGCGGGCATTGCGTTTGTGCTTTCCTGCGCCCGGAGGATCAAAATGGGAGTGATGATCCGTCAGTCGTTGGCGGGAGCGGCGTATCATGCGCTTGCCAAAATATTTCGCGTGGTCACCATCGGCAAGGGGGATCTTCCCGAAAACGCCGCCCGGCCGGTGACGGCGCTGGCGCTGCTGGAGGCGGCGTTTGTGCCGGCGGGCGCGGTGGCGTTCCTCTGGCTGGGGCGGATTGGACTGTTTTTCGTGCTGATGGCATTTTTGCTGTATAATTTGTGGGTCATCGGGCGGCTGAAGGATTTCATCCGGGATTATTACCGCCTGAGCGAGGACGTCAGGCGCATCGGCAGCGGCGAGCTGTCTCACCGCGTGGACGAATCCGCCGTTTCCGACATGAAGACCCTTGCGTCCGGCATCAACGACATCGCCAAGGGCATGGAGGCGAACCTTGAGGAGCGGCTTCGATCCGAGCGGATGCGCACCGAGCTCATCACCAACGTTTCCCACGACCTTCGAACGCCGCTGACCAGCCTGATCACCTACGTCGATCTGCTCAAAAAGAGCGGCTTTGACGACGCGCGGGCGCCGGAGTATCTGGACGTGCTGGATAAAAAGTCCCACCGGCTCAAACAGCTTACGGACGACCTGTTCGAAGCGGCCAAGGTAGCGAGTGGAACGCTCCCGGTGCAGATCGAGCGCATCGATTTGCAGGCGCTCATCGGGCAGGGACTGGCGGAGCTGGAGGATCGTATTGAGCAGTCCGGCCTGACGGTCTGCACGGACTTCCCGCCGCAGAAGGTCTTTGCGCTGGCAGATGGGCGGCGGTTGTGGCGCGCGCTGGAAAACCTGCTGTCCAATGCCCTCAAATACTCCCTGCCGGGCACCCGCGTTTATCTGGATGTGTCCGAAGAAGAGGGAAAAGCGAAGATCACCCTCAAAAACATCTCCCGCGAGCGGTTCAGCCGGAGCCGGGAACAGCTGATGGAGCGCTTTGTCCGCGGGGATTCGGCGCGGCATACCGAAGGCTCCGGCCTGGGGCTTTCCATCAGCCGGAGCCTGTGCGAGCTGATGCACGGCACGCTGGAGCTGGAGGTGGATGGCGATCTGTTCAAGGCGGTCATCCTGCTTCCGGCAGCGCTGCCGGAAGAAAGGATCTTCTGGCAGGACGGGCTGGGCGCAGGGCAGGAGGGCGCGGCTTTGGGAATCGCTGAAAAAGAAGAGCAGAGCGCCCTGCCGGGAGAACCGGGCGGAACGAACCGTGATTTCAAAGCCGAGACGCCTTGACGGCGGAAAAACATCAAAAGAAAAATACAAAAGCGCCTTTGGAAGCAGATTGCCTGCGTTCCGGGGGCGCTTTTTGCGTGCTTTGGGAAGAGGTTTTTGAAGCCTTCAAGTTGGCGGGAGGCTCGAAGCGGGAAAGCGGTTGAAGAACGGTCAAGGGCAAGAAGCGTTTGCGACGCGGTTGGTTGAAACCGTTGGAAAACAGAACGGGAGAGGCTGCCGCGACAGACGAACGGTTTTTTCTCAAAAGAGAAGAAACCCTTGGAGACTGTCCGCCGGAAAACGTTTGACAGAGAGGACGGGTTTTGACTGCACTGCGCCGCCTTTCCGGGGACACGGCGGGACGCGCGGCAAAAACGTATGCGCCTGCTCCAGCCTTCGTCAACCGGAAGAAAGTCTGCCGGGGGAATGGGTTTTGACAGGCTTGGAGAAGTGGTTTCGGCCATTTTTGTAAAGCGCCCGTTTGGCAAATGCGCCGGGTCTACGCCCCCGCGCCGCACTGCCGCAGCCGCTCTTCCACCTGCGCCCGGCTGCCCACAGCGCCGAATGCGCCGGTCTGCTCCACGGCCAGCGCGCCGCAGGCGCAGCCAAAGCGCAGGCTTTGCGCAAGCGTCTTTCCTTCAAGCAGCGCGGCGATGGTTCCGGCGGCCAGCGCGTCTCCCGCGCCGGTGGTGTCAATGGCCTGCGCCCGGCAGGCGGGAATGGCAGTGAACCGGCCGTTTTCAAAGAGCAGGCAGCCCCGCGCCCCCTGCTTGACGGCCACGGCCCCTGCGCCGCAGTCCGCCAGAATGCGCGCCGCTTCGTGGGCGCCGGACGCTCCGGTCAGCGCGCAGGCTTCCGCTTCGTTGGCAAGGAACAGATCGCAAAAGGCCAGCGCCTGCGCCGCGTCGGCAAGGCTGCCCCGCTTTGGCTGCATCAGATCGAGCACGGTTTTGCAGCCCGCGGCTTTGGCCTCCGCAAGGAGGGAAGCGCACAGCCTTCCGGTCAGCGCCGTGCTGCCGTACAGGCTCCCGAGGGAGAAAATTTTTGCGTCCGAAAGGCCGGACAGGTCGAAATCCTCCCGCCGCAGGGCGCTGTTCGTGCCGTCCTGCGTGCCGATGAGGTGGCGTTCGCCGTCCGGACGGATCAGGACGATCGAAACGCTGGTGGGGTTTTGTGCCGTGCGGACGACGCGCGCGCCGGAAACGCCTTGCCGCTCCAGGGTGGACAAGATCGCGTCCCCTGTGCCGTCCGCGCCCACCTTGCCGCAAAGCGCCGCCGAAACGCCCAGCGCCGCCAGATCGCCCGCCTGATTGCAGGCG
>JAEYFO010000317.1 GCA_023402915.1 Bacillota bacterium
GCTCCACGATCTGGATTTTGAGCAGTTCCCCGAGCAGCATTGCATCAAAGAACAGGAGCTGATGCGGCAGGCAGGACTGGACGAATCCATCATCCGCGCCACGGCCAGCCACGGCTACGGCATCACGGTGGACATTGCGCCGGAGCACACCATGGAAAGGATGCTCTACGCCACGGACGAGCTGACCGGCCTCATCGGCGCGGCGGCCGTTTTGCGTCCGTCCAAAAGCGTGCAGGATCTGGAGCTGAAATCCGTCCGCAAAAAATATAAGAGCGCGGGCTTTGCGGCGGGCTGCTCGCGGGAAGTGATCGCCCGGGGCGCCGAGATGCTGGGCTGGACGGTGGACGAGCTGATCGAAAAGACCATCCTGGCCATGCGCACCGTGCCGGACGCCCGGTGGGACGACTAAAAGAAAAAAGGTGCGGCGGCTGAAAACGGGCGGCGCGAAAGAGGGAACGGCGATGTGCGAGGGGATCGAGATCACGGTCGAACAGCTGGAGCAGCTGGAAGCGGGGAGCTTCCGGCTCCTTGACATGCGCGGCGCGCTCACGCGGGAATACGGGATGCTTCCGGGCGCGGAGCCGGTTTCGGAAGAAGCGCTTGCGGCCCTTGCGTCCGGGGAGAAACCGGACGAAGCGGCCCGAAAGATCGTCGTGTATTGCGCCCGGGGCGAATTCAGCGTCGGCGCGGCGGAACGGCTGCGGGAAGCGGGCCATGAAGCGTACAGCCTTGCGGGCGGCTATCTGGCGTGGCTGCGGGCGCAGATGGAGCGGCAGCAGGCGGAAGAAGTGGCAAAGCGCGTCGAAACCAGTATCCGGAAAAAATACCGCAGAAGGCTGTGGTGCAATTTCACCAAGGCCATCCGGCAGTATGATCTGGTCAGGGAGGGCGACCGCATTGCGGTGTGCATCTCCGGCGGCAAGGATTCCATGCTCATGGCCAAGCTCTTTCAGGAGCTGAAGCTGCACAACAAATTCCCCTTTGAGGTGAAATTTCTGGTGATGGACCCCGGCTACAGCCCGGAAAACCGCCGCGTCATTGAAGAAAACGCCCGAAAGCTCAACATCCCCATTACGATCTTCGAGTCGAACATCTTTGAATCGGTCTACCACGTGGACAAATCCCCCTGCTACCTGTGCGCGCGGATGCGGCGCGGCCACCTCTATCATTACGCGCAGGAGCTGGGCTGCAACAAGATCACCCTCGGCCACCATTATGACGACGTGATCGAGACGATCCTCATGGGGATGCTTTGGGGCGCGCAGATCCAGACCATGATGCCCAAGCTGCACAGCACGAATTTTCCCGGCATGGAGCTGATCCGTCCGCTCTATCTCATCCGGGAGGACGACATCAAGGCCTGGCGGGACGATAACGACCTGCATTTCATCCAGTGCGCCTGCAAGTTCACAGACACCTGCACCACCTGCGCGAACGAGGAGAACCGCTCCAAGCGCGTGGAGGTCAAGGAGCTGATCCGCCGGATGAAGGAGACGAACCCCGAGGTGGAGCAGCACATTTTCCGCAGCGTGGAAAACGTCAGCCTCGACACCATCATTGCGTACAAATCAAAAGGAAAGAAGATCCACTTTCTCGACCGGTACGACAACCCAAAGGAGTGAGCGGGGGAGCATGCACAGACGCGGAACTTCCGCTGATTTTCTGAAAAAGCAAAAAGGCTTCGGCGTGTTCCGAAGTCTTTTTTGATGGAAAAATTCAAAGGGGGAAGCGGAGCAGCCGTTCCCGCAGGCGCTTCCCGCAGAGAACAGGGGGTTCAAAGGCATTGGGAAAAAAGCAAAAGGCTTCGGCGTGTTCCGAAGCTCCTTTTGATGAAAAATGCAGAATTCCCAAAACCGCGAAAGCGTCCTGCCGGCGCAGCTTTTGAACAACTCGGAACTCCTTTTGAAAAAGCGAGCCGCACCGCAGCGGACGCAGACGGTTTTCAGACGTTTATCAAAAGTTTTCAGCAAAAATGTTTTCAAACAAACGCAAAAGCGCCGCGCGGGGAAAGGAGGCTTCCGGCGGCGCGACTGCTTTGGAAAAACGAAAGGCGGAAGAACGAAAGAACTTACACCGCCGCAAAGCCCTTTTCCAGATCGGCAAGGATGTCGTCGATGTGCTCCGTGCCGATGGACAGGCGGATCGTGGCGGGGGTGATGCCCTGATCGGCCAGCTCTTCGGGCGTGAGCTGGGAATGGGTCGTCGTGGCGGGATGGATGACGAGGGACTTGGCGTCCGCCACGTTGGCCAGCAGCGAGAACAGCTCCAGATGGTCGATGAACCGGAAGGCTTCCTCCTGCCCGCCCCTGATCTCAAACGTGAAGATGCTTGCGCCGCCGTTGGGGAAATAGCGTTCATACAGCGCGTGATCCGGATGCTCCGGCAAAGAGGGATGGTTCACCCTGGCGACCTTCGGGTGGTTTTTCAAAAATTCGACCACCTTCTTCGTGTTTTCCGCGTGGCGCTCCAGCCGCAGCGACAGCGTTTCCGTGCCCAGCAGCAGCAAAAACGCCGCAAAGGGCGAAATGGCTGCACCCTCGTCGCGCAGCAAAATGGCGCGCACATAGGTGGCAAAGGCCGCCGGGCCCGCCGCATCCACGAACGAAACGCCGTGATAGCTGGGATTCGGTTTGGCAATGGGGGCGTAGTTTCCGCTGGCCTTCCAGTCAAATTTGCCCGAATCCACGATCACGCCGCCCAGCGCCACGCCGTGGCCGCCGATGAACTTCGTGGCGGAATGGACGACGATGTCCGCGCCGTGCTCGATGGGGCGGATCAGATAGGGCGTGCCGAAGGTGTTGTCCACCACGACGGGCAGACCGTGCCGGTGCGCCAGCGCGCTGATGGCGTCCAGATCGGGAATGTCGCTGTTGGGGTTGCCGAGGGTTTCGAGATAGATCGCTTTGGTGTTGGGGCGGATGGCCGCTTCGAGCTGGGCAAGGTCGTGCGCGTCCACAAACGTGGCCGAAACGCCGAACTGCGCCAGCGTGTGGGCCAGGAGGTTGTAGGTGCCGCCGTAAACGGTCTTTTGGGAAACGATGTGATCCCCCTGCTGGGCGAGAGCCTGAATGGTATAGGTGATCGCCGCCGCGCCCGAGGCCACGGCCAGCGCCGCCACGCCCCCTTCCAGGGCGGCAATGCGCGTTTCGAACGCTTCCTGCGTGGAGTTCGTCAGGCGGCCGTAGATGTTGCCCGCATCCCGCAGGGCAAAGCGATCCGCCGCGTGCTGCGCGTTGTGGAACACATAGGAGGTGGTGGCGTAGATCGGGACGGCGCGGGCGCCGGTGACGGGGTCGGCCTGTTCCTGACCGGCGTGGAGCTGAAGCGTTTCAAATTTGGGCTGAGACATGGGGGCTCTCCTTTCTTTGGACAAAACAGTTGAAAATTTGAAATTCCGAAAATTCTGTTTTTTGAAAACTGAAAGCGGAAAAGCAGACGCGGCCGTTTTTCACGGTTTTGCAGCGCGGACGCAACGGCCGCCAAAACACAAAACGGGAAACTCCAACGGAGTCTCCCGAAACAGACAGGGTGCGCTTTGCCCTTCAGGGCTGCGGCGCGTTCGGAGAATCCATCGGAAACGATCGGCACGGACGCATGACGAAGCACATGCGCATCCACATGGAAGGCATGGACAGGGGCATCGCGGCAAAACGCTTCATGACAGATCTCCTTTCGCGGGAAAATCAATTTAGATTAACCAACTGGGTTAATAGAATTATAGCGGAGATTGCACCGCCCGTCAAGAGAAAGTTGAAAATTGGAAAAGGGAAAATTGGAAAAGCCGGCAGAATTTTTGAAAAGGGCGTGCGAAGAAGCGCTGAACGCGCGGAAGCAGGATTTGGAGAAGAAAACCGGGAGGACGCTGAAGGCGGTGACGGACAAAACACGAGGGGCTGGCGGGAAAATCGCGCCTAAGAGCAGAAAGCCGCTGAGGCAGGGAGAAAAAGCGAAACGCCGCAGCGAGGGAACGACAGAAAAAGCGGGAAGCAAATTTCTCTGCCAAGGCGGCATGGAAACGGTTTTTGAAAAGCGGAAGAGGGAAGTGAAGGG
>JAEYFO010000347.1 GCA_023402915.1 Bacillota bacterium
GCTCCAGGGCGCGGATCACCGTCTCGCTGTCGCCCAGACAGCTGATGAACAGGATCGGGCACTGATACCACTGCCGCAGGCGCTTGCAAAGCGCGATGCCGTCTGTGCCCGGCAGTATGATGTCGAGCAGGATCACGTCGTAGCCGCTGCGGGCCGCGTCCCACGCCTGCTGCGCGTCCGTGACCCAGTCCACGTCGTAGGCGTCGCTCTGCCCCAGATAGTATTTGATGATCCGAGCCACTTCCCGGTCGTCCTCCACGAGCAGGACGCTGGTCATGGATATTCCCCCCTGTTTGCTTTTTGAACAGTTCCTGTTTTTGAAAACGGAACCGCGAACCGTCAAACGGCGCTGTTTTTTGTTTTCGGAATGTTTGGATCTTTGAAAACTCTGCCCGGCGAGCGCCGCGTTTTTCTGCACGCAAATAAGGAAAGACGCGCGCCGGTTTCTCCGTAAAAACAGTTTGGATAAAACAGTTGGAAAAAAGCCCCGCTCTGCGGCAGGCAAATGCGTTTTTTTTTGAAACAGCTGTTGTTTTCCGGCGATTTGTCTTTATTCTATCATATCCGGCCGGTTTTTGCGAAAGTTCACAAAAAATTCCAAAAGATCTCCCGAAAAGATTTCTCGAAAATCCAAAGCGCTTTTCAGAAAGGATTCCCATGCGAAGAAGAATTTTGGCCATTTTGCTGTTCTTTGCGCTGCTGGCGGCGGCGACGTTCGGCCTGTTGTGGCTCAACGGACGGACGCCCGTGCTCGAAAGCGGCGGCGCGCTGCCGGACGATCTTTCCGCGGAGCAATACGCCCTCAGCGGCGTGCTGTGGGACGGGGCGCAGGGCGGGTATCTTTTGCGGCTGACGGGGCGGGTGCAGGAAGATCTGACGCTGACCGTGGCCGACTTCGATCAGGCGGAAATCTTCCTCTGGGGCGAGCCGGTGGCGGCGTGGGACGAGACAGGCCGCTATCAGCGGGTGGAATCGGTGAACCTTCCGGCAGAGGCCATCAACCGGCACGGCGGCGTGGAGCTGTTGTTCCGCTCGTCCGCCTGGGGCAGCGGGGCGCAGGAGCTGCTCAGCCGCCGGACGATGACGCTGGCCAAGCTCCTGCTGGGCGGCGCGCAGCAAAGCGGCCGCACGACGGCGCTGGTGTTCGGGTTCATCCTGTTTGCGGTGGGGCTGTACGCGCTTTTGACGGCCAGCAGTCTGGTGCTCTATTGGAAAAAGCCGTCGGAAACCTATCTGCTGGTGTCGGCGTTCGTGGCGGCAGTGACGCTGATCGCGACGCTTCTGATGGCGAACCTCTCGGTCATTCCCATCCGGCGCAGCGTGTTTTACGCCCTGCGGCCGCTCATCGCCATCTGCCCGATCATCCTCCATGCGGCGCTGGGGCTGGTGTTGTTTTCCTCGGATGCGCCCCGTTGGATCCAGAAGCTCCTTTCCGTGCGTGCGCTGCTTTTGCTGACGCTGGCGGCCATTTTGATCCGGGTGCTGAGCGGCTACAGCATGTACGCGCTCATGCGCTGGCTGCTGATGATCCCGGTGGTGTGGACGCTTTCGCAGGCGGCGGCAAAAAAAGAACCGGGGGCGCTGCCGCTGCTGCTGGGCTATGCGCTGAGCGAATCGGCGGTGGTGTTTCTTTACAGCATCAACACCATTCAGGCGGCGGAGCCGGGCTTTCTGATCGTGTTTTTGCAGATGAACCAGATGAGCTATCTGTTCGTGCTGCTGCCTGCGATGTTCGTCATCAACTGCCGGTTTGCGGGGAAATTTCAGGAGTCGGAGCGGCTTTCCGAAGAGCTTTCCGCCCTGAACGCCACGCTGGACGCGCAGGTGGAGGAACGGACGGCGCAGCTTCGCGAGGAGCAGGCGAACCGGCACCGGATGATGACGAATATTTTTCACGACATTCGAAGCCCGATCTTCATCCTGCAGGGCACGCTCGACCAGCTGCATCCGCCCGCGGAGGAAGCGCCGCTCAAGGCGGCCATGGCGGCGAAGCTGGACGGGCTGCGGCGGCTGACGGAGGATCTGTTTCTCCTTTCCAAGCTGGAAGAGGACGTGGTGCTTTACGAAGAGAATCCCATGGACGGCGGGGCGCTGATGAAAGCGCTTTTTGAAGCGAACCGGCCGGAAGCGGAGCGGGCGGGCGTGCGCCTGACGCTTTCCTGCACGGACGAAGCGCTCCCGGTCTGGGGGGACTGGCAGCGGCTCTCGCAGGCGATGCAGAATCTCATCGACAATGCGTTCCACTTTGTTTCCGCCGGCGGAACGGTGGCGCTTTTTGCCCGCCGGGAGGGGGAGGAAGCGGTGCTTTCCGTGCAGGACGACGGGGCGGGCATTGCGGCGGAGGACCTGCCGATGATCTTTGAGCGGTACTACAAGCGCAGCCGGGCGGACGATCCCCGCTCTTCCGGCCTGGGGCTGCACATCGCAAAGCAGATCGTCGAGCATCACCACGGCGCGATCTCTGTCCAAAGCGCGCCGGGAGAGGGCTCGTGCTTTACGGTGAAATTGCCGATTTTGTAGGGGAGGCGCCAGGGGCTCTGCCCCTTAACCCCAAAAACTTTCAAAGAATAATAGAAAATCCGAAAACCGGTTCCGGCAGCCGTGCGATGGGATGCAAAACACAAAAGAGAATTGCGAAACCGGTTCCGGCTGCCGCTTGATGAGGTGAAAAAGACAAAGGAGAATTGTGAAACTGCTTCCGGCGCCCCTCCGATAGACGAAATCAAAAAGCAGGGGGGTGTTCAAAAAAACGGCGAAGCGTCGTTCCATTCGCGCTTTTGGAAATTGGCAGCCGCGCATAAAGCTCAGTAAGACTTCCTTTTCTCTTTTGGCAAAACCAGACTTTTCCTTCGAACATCTTTTCAAGCAAGAACTTTTCAAAATAAGAATTCTTGAAATTTCAAACGAAAGAAGGCAGCCGGAATCTCTTCCAGCTGCCTTTTTTGTCTCGATCCCGTCCGTCTCCCTTCCGAAAGAAATCGGCTGAATCGACTTTGTTTTTATTCTTTTTTTTGAAAGTTTTTGGGCAAGGGGCCGCAACTAAAACATTCGCTCGGAAGCCTTCCCGGGGTCATGGGGCCGCATTCCTCACTTCGCAACGTTATCGCCCGCAGGGCGATATGCCTCCTTGGAAAAATCCGCAAAACGCCGCACCCAAAGGGCACACGGCAGGCGGTTTGGGGGAATGGTCGTTCCGGTTCGCTAACGCTCCCGGAACTTCCTTGCTCAGTGGGCCTCTCCCTTCCTTTTTCGCCCACTGGGCGCGGTCGGGGTCGGCCCCTTGCATACTCCGGCTCAGCGGCTCCGCCAGTGCCTGTGCCCCGAAGGGGTAGAGGGATAGACGGATGCTTTGCCCCGGAAAAGCGTTCCCTGCGGTTTTCTCTGGCCGTCCTCTTTGAGAACAAGAGAAAACCGGTGTATTCACGGAAATTCTTCAGAATTTTCGTGGAAGCGGAATTTACTTGATCACGTTCAGCCCTGCGATACGGCCGAAGGTGAGCGCGTCGGCGATGGCGTTGCCGCCGAGGCGGTTGCCCGCATGGATGCCGCCGGTGACTTCGCCCGCAGCATACAGGCCGGGAATGACGCTGCCGTTGGTGTCGAGCACCTGCGCGCAGGGATTGATCTGCACGCCGCCCATGGTGTGGTGGATGTTGGGCTTGTGGGGCGTGGCGTAGAACGGGCCGTTTTCCACCTTCATGGCCATGACGCTCTTGTCAAAGTCGGGATCGGAACCGGCGTCCACGTAGGAGTTGTAGGTGGTGACGGTATCGACCAGTACGGCGGGATCGATGCCGATGGCTTCGGCCAGCTCTTCGAGGGTGTCGCCCTTCCAGATGTACCCCTGCGCCAGCCAGCCGTCCAGCTCTTCCTGGCTGTAGCGCACGGCGGCGGTGTCCGCGTCGTCGATGGAGTAGAACATGCCGTCCGTCTGGGCGAAGGCCGCAGCGGCGATCACGTCGCGGGCAGCGTATTCATTGACGAAGCGCTTGCCTTCCTTGTTGACGTAAAGCGTGTTTTCCGGGTTGCTGTTGAGGCCGGTGTTGGAGTTGGTGACGGGGTGAGAGAGCGCCATGAGCTGCACGAATTCCATGCCGACCAGGTTCGCGCCGATGTCGCGGCACATGAAGATGCCGTCGCCCGTGTTGGTGGGCACGTTGTTGGTGGTGATCTCTTCGGGCAGGGAGGGCCAGTAGTTGTTGTATTCCTTGACCAGCTCGACGCTGCCGCCGTAGCCGCCGGTGGCGATAACGACGCCCTTGTTGGCGTGGAGGGTCACGGGGGTGCCGTCGGACTTTTCGGCCTTGATGCCGGTGACCGCGCCGTTTTCAACGATCAGCTCCTTGCCGGCGGTGGCCATCATGATCTCGACGCCCAGGCTCTCGGCATAGGGACGGCCGCAGGTGAAGTAGGCGCTGCCCTTGGAGCCGGTGTTCTGGTGGCCGCGCTTCCACAGGCCGCCGTACACGGTGGAGATGTTGTCCGTCCATTCAATGCCCCAGCCCGCCGTCCAATGCAGCGCGTCAAGGCTGTTTTCGCACAGGGTCTTGATCAGCTCATAGTCGCCATGGTACCAGTTGCCGTCCAGATCCTGACGGGAACCGCCCTGATAGCACTGGATGATGTGCAGGTTGGTGGAGTCGAACATATAGGTGGTGTCGCCGGCGAGGTAATCGTTGATCTCCTGCTTGAGGGCGACGAGGGCCGGGGCGAAATCGCCGTAGGTGGACTCATCCTCTTCGAGGAAGCCCTTGAGGGTATCGATCTGGCCGGGAACGGTTTCGATCTTGCTCTGGAGCTCGGGGTCAGCCGCGTTCCACAGGCCGCCGGAAAGCAGCGTGTTGCCGCCGATGATTTCGCCCTTTTCCAGGCAGATGACGGAAGCGTTCTGCTCCGCCGCCGCGATGGAGGCGGAGATGCCCGCGCCGCCGCAGCCGACGACGATCACGTCCGCGGTGTATTCTTCCGCTTCGCCGGGGCCGGCAGCTTCCACTTCGCGGTTCTTGAGGGCTTCCACATCCGCGCCCGCAGCGGTGAGCGCCTGCTCAACGGCTTCGAGGATGGCGGTGGAGGTGATGGTCACGCCCGTGACGGTATCCACGGCGAGGGACTGGCTCTCGACAATGGCGGCGGGCATTTTTTCCAGCGCGGGCTCGCAGATGCCGACGGTGTCCATCTGCTC
>JAEYFO010000042.1 GCA_023402915.1 Bacillota bacterium
GAGCAGCACCTGTGCGATGTCCTATCCACGGCGCGAAGGCTCTCGCGAAGGGCGGCGGGCAGCTTCTGGTCGGTCTCCACCACCATGAAGGCTTTTCGCCCCTTTCCGTGGCGGAACACCCGCATGAAGGCGATGTTGATGCGCGCTTTGGCCAGCGCCGTGCTGACGGCGGCGATGATGCCGGGTTTATCGACGTATTCCAGGATCACTGTGGGATATTCGCCCGCCAGCTCCACGGCCACGCCGTTGATCTCCGTGATGAGGATGGCCCCGCCGCCCACGGACACCCCCGTCACGCAGCAGCGCCGTCCGGCGCGGTTGAGCGTCTGGATGCGGACGGTGTTGGCGTTGGGCGTTTCCTCGTCGGACACTTCAAACGAAAACCGAAGCCCCCGCTCCTTTGCGATGGAAAAGGAGCTGCGCAGCCGCTCGTCGTCCGGCCCCATGCCCAAAATGCCCGCCACCAGCGCCCGGTCGGAGCCGTGCCCCCGGGACGTGTGGGAAAACGAGCCGTACAGGGTGAACACCACGTCCGTGATGTGCGGTCCGGCGATTTTTCCGGCCACCTGCGCCAGCCGGGCGGCGCCCGCCGTGTGGGAGCTGCTCGGGCCGATCATCCGCGGCCCGATGACGTCAAAAACGCTCAGATCTGCAAGCTGATTCATGGGAAGCCTCCTTCGCCGCCGGAAAGACTTTTTCGCACTGTGGAAAAAAGGAAGGAGCCATCCGGGGCTTTTTTTCAGTATAGCAAGTTTTGCCGCCGCAAAATAGAGACGAATTCAAATCGACGGGGCAAAACCTTCGGAAAAATTCGGAAATTTTTCAAAAATGGAAGGGCGGGAAAAATCGCGCGGCGTTCTCCCTCTTGAAAGCGGGGGAAAGCAATGATAGAATACGAAAAGAACAAAACCAAAAAACAAAATACGCAAACGGGTGCCTGCCCCTTCGGCAGGGTAAAAGGAAAAGCGGTCAAACGCCGCTGCAGCCCCCGCTACTGTATGGCCGACGAACCGGAAAACGCCACTGTTCGAGTTTTTTCGAAAGTTTCGAATGGGAAGGCTTTCGGGGAGGAAGAAGCCGAGCCAGGAAGCCTGCCCGTTTTGCGCCATGGACCACCTGCGGAGGGCGGGACGGTATTCCGGGAGTCACAACGGCCCCTTGTCAGGATACCCTGCCGAGGGGCTTTTGTGTGGAAATAAGAAAAATGGGCGGCCGCGCCACAAAGACTTTCCAGCGGCTGCCGAAGGAGATCGGATCATGAAACAGAACTTCAAACGCATCGGAGCGCTGCTCCTTTGCCTGCTGATGGCGCTGAGCCTTTGCGCCTGCGCGTCGAACAACCAGCCCGCCGCAACGGAAGCGCCGGCCGCTGCGACCGAAGCGCCCGTGGCGAGCGCCGCTCCCGCCGAAAGCGAAGCGCCTGCGGAAGCGGACGGACAAACCGTCACCGACCTGTATGGCCGCGAAGTCGCCGTTCCCGCCGAGGTGAACAGGATCGTCTGCCTGACGGCTTCCTCCACGGAGATCGCCTTTGCGCTGGGCGCGGGCGAAAAGGTGGTGGGCGTGGACGCTTACAGCGATTATCCCGCCGAAACGGCCGACCTTCCCAAGGTGGGCGATTACAACGGCCCGAACGTCGAAGCCATCCTGGCCCTGGAACCGGACGTGATCTTTGCCGGCAGCGGCCTGCAGGATGAGGCCGTTTCCCAGCTGACCAGCCTGGGCGCGGTCGTGGTGGTCAACGAAGCCACTTCCTACAGCCAGATCTACGATTCCATCGAACTGACTGCCAAGGTGCTGGGCGCAGACGCTTCCGCCGTCGTCGATCAGATGCACCAGACCGAAGAAGAAGCCAAGGCGCTGGCCGCGGCGGACGAGAACTGCCCGAAGGTGTATTACTGCGTCAGCTACGGCGAATACGGCGATTATACCTGCGGCAAGGGCGCGTTCATGACGGACATGCTGGCCATGGTGAACGCCCGGTGCGTCACCGCCGAGCTGGATTCCGCCTGGCCCACCTATACCGTCGAGCAGATCCTTGCCGACGATCCGGACGTGATCCTCGTTTCCGGCGATCAGGCGTATGCGGACGGCTTCTGCGCCGACAGCCGCTATCAGGAGCTGCGCGCCGTGAAGGAAGGCCATGTCTACGCGGTGGACGCGAACCTCTCCAGCCGTCCCGGCCCGCGCATCGTCGAGGCGCTCAAGCTCATCGCCGAGCTGCTGCACCCCGCCAACTGACAGAACCCTTGAAACAGGAAAAGAGCAATCAAATGCCGCCCGAACGTGCGCCGGAACAGTCCCGGCGCGCGCTCCGGCGCGGAAAACAGGATCAGCCGCGTTCCTTCGCGCTTCGAAAAAAGCGTCTTGTGGGAACGGGGCTGATTTTGTTGTGCCTGTGCGCGCTGGCACTGGTGGCCGCCTGCTTTTTCGGCAGCGCGGGCTATAGCTTCGGCCAGACGATCGAGGTCCTGAAAAACGCGCTGCTGCGCCGTCCGCAGGAAAATGCGACCGCTGCGACCATCATCCTGCACGTCCGCCTGCCCCGGGCCGTGCTGGCCTTTGTGGTGGGGGCGGCGCTCTCGGCGGCGGGAGCCTGTATGCAGGGCGTGTTCCAAAATCCCATGGCCGACCCCGGCATTCTGGGCGTTTCGTCCGGCGCGGCGCTGGGCGCAACGGCGGCGCTGGTCTTTGGCTGGAACGTGGGGGCGCTGGGCATGGGTGCGGTGACGCTGAGCGCGTTTTTGTGCAGCCTGGCCACGGTGAGCCTCGTCACTGTGCTCGCCCGGCGAAAGGGGCGGATGAGCACGCTGGCGCTGCTGCTTTCGGGCACGGCCATGAGCTCCTTTTTGACGGCGTTCATGAACGCCCTCATGACGCTCAACCACGATAAGCTCGAAAACATCATCGCCTGGACCATGGGCAGCTTCGGCGCGGCCACCTGGCCGAAGGTGGCCTGGTGCCTGCCCCCGGCAGCCGTGGGGACGGCGGTGTGCCTGCTGTTTTCCCGGGAGATGAACGTGCTGCTTTGCGGCGAGGACGAGGCGCAGAGCCTGGGCGTCAACGCCGGACGGGTGCGGCTGATCGTCATTGCCGCGTCCACGCTGACGACGGCGGCGGCGGTGTCCTGCTGCGGCATCATCGGCTTTGTGGGGCTGATGGTGCCCCACGCCATGCGCTTTTTCACCGGGCCGGATCTCCGGGTGCTGCTGCCCTTTTCCATGCTGGCGGGCGGGCTGTATCTGATGGTCATGGACACGCTGGCGCGCATCATCGCCGCCCCGAGGGAGCTGCCCGTGGGCGTGCTGACGGCCATGGTAGGCGGGCCGTTCTTTCTGGTGCTGCTGCGAAAGAGCCGGAAGGGAGGCGCGCGATGATCGAAGCGAAAACCCTTTCGTTCACCTACGGCGGCGCGTCTGCGCCCGCGCTTTGCGGCCTTTCCTTCTGCGCAAAAGCGGGTCGCGTCACCGGCGTTTTGGGACCGAACGGCTCGGGAAAATCCACGCTGTTTTCGCTCCTTTGCGGCCTGAAAAAGCCGGATGCGGGAGAAGCGCTCCTTTTTGGAAAAAACCTTTCGGCGCTGTCCGTCCGGCAGCGGGCCAAGACGCTGGCCTTTGTGCCCCAGCGCTCGGGGATGGAGTTTGACTTTACGGTGCTGGACGTGGTGCTCATGGGGCGGCAGCCCTATCGTCGGCGCTTTTCGTCCGATCCGGCGGAAGATGGGGACATTGCCCGCTGGGCGATGGAGCAGACGGGGGTGCTGGGGTTTTCCGGCCGCCCCGTGACAGGGCTTTCCGGCGGCGAATGGCAGCGGGTGCTCATCGCCCGGGCGCTGGCGCAAAAGACCCCGGCGCTGCTGCTGGACGAGCCGGTGACGGGGCTGGACGTGCGCCATCAGCTCTCCGTGCTGGAGATCGCACGGCGCATGGCGAAGGACGAGGGCAAGACCGTGCTGTGCGTGCTGCACGATCTGAATCTGGCGGCGCATTACTGCGACGAGCTGCTGCTGCTCAAAAACGGGAAAAAAGTGGCCTTCGGCGCGCCCAAAGAAGTGCTTTCCAGGGCGGCGGAGGTCTATGAAACGCCCCTTTTGTGGGAAACCCATCCCCAGAGCGGCGATCCGTATTTTCTGCCGGACTACGAGGCCCTTGCGCGCGAAGCGTCCGAACCGGGCGGCAGAGAGAACCCGGAAGGCTGAGGGGAGCGGCGCGTTTTTTCAAAAAAGTCAAAACGAAAAACCGTCCGGTGCAAAAGGAATCTCTGGAACCCGCCCGAGGGGGTAAGAAGCGTTTTCAAAAAGAGCGGCCGGAACCGGAAGATCGATCCTTCCGGCGCGGGCCGCTTTTTGCTGTACAAAATTTTTTGTCCCGTGCGAAAAATTCTCCTTGCATGTCAAGTGGCTTGATATTGTATGATAGGTTCCAACAGGGAAGCGTTCCCGCGGCGCGGCCAAGCGGCCACAGGGAAGGCGGCGCGAAGCGCTCACGGAGGCAAAAGTAACATCCCACCGACGCACGAAAAACAAGGAGGCAAATCATGATTATCAACGGCGTGGAATACACCCGCGAAAAGCTGGCCGGCATGATCGACTACGCAGTGCTCAGCCCCGACACGACCCGCAAGCAGGTCGAAGAAGCGGTGGAAGTGGCCAAGAAGTACGGCTTCAAGGGCGTTCACACCAACCCGGTCTGGAGTTATTACACGGCGGACCTGCTCGAAGGCACGGGCATGGAAGTGTGCATCAACGGCTCGTTCCCCTTCGGCTGCCTGCCCCACGACGTGAAGGTCAAGGAGATGGAGCAGATGGTCAAGGACCTCAAGGGCCGTCCCGGCTGCATCGATTTCGTCGTCAACCTCGGCGCGCTCAAGGGCGGCGAATACGACGTGTTTGCGGCAGAAATTCGCGACATCGCCAAGATCGGCCACGACGCGGGCATGGAAGTCAAGACCATCCTCGAGAGCCAGCTTCTCACGGACGAGCAGCTCGTCACCGCCTGCAAGATCGCCGTCGAGCAGGGCGCGGACTTCGTCAAGACCTCTTCCGGCCGCAGCGGCAACCCCCAGGTGCGCCATATCAAGATCATGCGCGCCACCGTGCCCCCGCACATCGGCGTGAAGTTCTCCGGCTTCGGCAGCTTCAACCCCGCCCAGCTGGCCATCATGGCCATCGCCGCCGGCGCGAGCCGCCTCGGCACCCGGCAGGGCCCGCAGATCGTCGACGAGATCGACACGTATTATAAGGATCTCGTCATCAACGACAACGTGGTCATGGGCAAGTAAAAAAAGAGCAGAATGCAAAAGTAAAAAAGCAAAAAGGAAGAGCCGGCGCGTCCGGCTCTTTTTGCTTGGAAAGCAAAACTTTTTGCAGCACAAAAAGAAACGAAGCGTCAAACGCTGGACAAAACGCCTTTGCAGCGTGAGGGAAGGCGCAAACATTTCTTTGACAGCATGAGAAAAATAAGATAAAGTCTACTCAAGGAACAGAGTTTTTGGAAAGAATTTTGAAAGAAAAGAGAGGTGCTTCTCCGTGGAAAAAGGGCTGCTTTCCATTGGAAAAATGGCTGCCATGAACCATCTGACCGTGGCGACGCTGCGGCTGTACGACGAGCTGGGGCTGCTTTCGCCGCGGCATAAGGATCCGCTCACAGGCTACCGCTACTACGACATCGCGCAAAACGCCCGGCTGGACATGATCGCCTACATGAAGGAGCTGGGCATGAGTCTGGCTGAAATCGGGGACGTGCTGCAAAAGGAAGATATCACCCTCATCGAAACGATCCTTGTGCGCAAAAACGAGCAGCTGCACGAGCAGATCCGCGCGCTGCGTTCGCGCCATAACGCGGTGGAGCGGGCGATCGCCGCCATTGAGCGCTATCGAAAATCTCCCGCCAAGGGAACCATTTCCCTTGAATATATCGACCGGCGCTACAGCTGGGGATTGCCCTGCCAGAGCAACTTCTACGCGCAGGACATCTGCGCTTATGAGCGGGAGCTGCTGGCGCTGCGGCGGGCGCTGGCGTCGCGGGGCTTTACGCAGATCCATTCCTATAATATCGGCACGTCCATCGCGCAGGAGGACTTTGTGCGCGGAACGTTCCGGCCAAAGAATACCTTTGTGTTCGTCGATCACCGCGACAGGGAGCAGTTCCCGGACGTCGCCGTGATGGACAGCGGCATGTTCGCCTGCATCTATCTGGACAATTATGACGACGAGATCCCCTTTGCCCAGCGGCTGCTGGCTTTCTGCCGGGAGCGGGACTGGGCGGTGTGCGGGGATTATGTGTGCGAAGTGCTCACGGAATTCAACGTCTTTGACGGCGACCGGCGCGGCATGTTTCTGCGGCTTCAGGCGCCGGTCAAACTGTGAAATTACCGCCCTTCCAACAGCGCGGAAACACTTTGAAAAATTTTTTTCAAACAGAGTTGACTCTCATCTTAAAGCAGGGTTTATGATGGACTCAAGAAGAAACGGCGACCCGCCCGGCGGGAAAACAGCCGGTTTCGCAAGGAGGACATCTTCATGAACAAGATCAAGGTCGTACAGTACGGATGCGGAAAAATGAGCAAATACATCATGCGCTATCTGCATGAGAGCGGCGCGCAGATCGTGGGCGCCATCGACGTCAACCCGGCGGTCGTCGGCCAGGACGTGGGCGACTTTGCGGAGCTGGGGATCAAGACCGGCGTGTGCATCTGTAACGATGCGGACAAGGTGCTGGATGAATGCGACGCCGACGTGGCCATCGTGACGCTGTTCAGCTTTATCGGCGACATTTACGATCATGTGGAACGCTGCGTCTCCCGCGGCATCAACGTCATCACCACCTGCGAAGAGGCCATTTATCCCTGGACGACTTCCGCGGCGCAGATCAACCGTTTGGACGCTCTGGCCAAGGAAACCGGCTGCACCATCACCGGCAGCGGCATGCAGGACATTTTCTGGATCAACATGGTCGGCCTGATCGCGGGCGGCTGCCACAAAATCACCAAGATCAAGGGCGCTTACAGCTACAACGTGGACGAATACGGTCTGGCGCTGGCCAACGCGCACGGCTGCGGCCTCACGCCCGAAGAGTTCGAGCAGAAGATCGCCCATCCCGACGTGTTTGAGCCTTCCTACGC
>JAEYFO010000049.1 GCA_023402915.1 Bacillota bacterium
TACCTCGACTACTACAATAACCGCAGGATCAAGCTTAAACTGAAGGGCCTGACACCTGCTCAACACAGATATCAGACCCTTCAGGCCGCTTAATTCAAATAATGTCTAACTTTTGGGGTTCACTTCAGTTCGTCCTCCGGCTTTCCGCCTTTTTACAGAATCTTTTTGTTGTCCGCACCGGCGAACACCTTCTCCGCCGTCGCCTTAAAGGCGTCCGCGATCTCGTCGGTGGTCACATCCTTGAACGCCGCGGGAACCGCGTTTGGATCCCCACCGGAGCAGGTTGTCAGAACCCAAAGGTTGCAATGGAATCGCGTGGCTCAGTGGCAAGAATGCTGGCCGCAGCCGTGTTCGCCGCAAGTATGGTCCTCGCCGTGCGCGTGCTCATGATGGTCGCAATGCACGGCAGGGTTGAAATTCAGCGTGCCGTTCACCAGCGCTTCCGCCGCAGCATCCGCATCGCCGCTGACGCCGCCGAACAGGCGGATGCCCGCATTGGCCAGCGCGGCCTGTGCGCCGCCGCCGATGCCGCCGCAGATCAGCGTGTCCACGCCGCGCTGCATCAGGAAGCCCGCCAGCGCGCCGTGTCCACTGCCGTTGGTATCCACGACTTCGGAACGGACGATCTTCCCGTCCTCTATATCGTAGAGCTTGAACTGCGCCGTGCGCCCGAAATGCTGGAAAATCTGCCCGTTTTCATAAGTGACTGCAAGTTTCATGGTTCTTTCTCCTTTGGATGCGTTTTTAGGGGTGGGAAGCGTCTCCGAATGTCGGCAGCACTGCCCGCAGCGGGTCGATTCCTGCCCGCCGCAAAGGCGGTAATTGCCGCCCGCAATGCGCAATTCTCGTCCGTGAACCAGACACGCCGCAATCTTTTTGCGTGCGCTCTCGTAGATCTCCTGCACGGTGGAGCGAGAGATGTCCATCTGCTGTGCGCACTGCTCGTGGGTCTTTTCTTCCAGATCCACCAGCCGGATGACTTCAAATTCGTCCAGCGTCAGCAAAATGGGTTCACCCTCCCGGCTGTCCCTGGGGCAGAAGCTGCTCACCTTCGGCAGATCGCAGATCCTCCGGCTTCGCTGCGGTCGCGGCATCGAAAACGCCTCCTTTGTTTTCGGTATATACAGATTATAAACCGTAGATGCTCAAAAGTCAAACATAAAATCCCGACGGCAGGAAAGGTGCAGTCGGGATTTTGCTGCTCGGGGATTGGGAGAATCCGCCTCGGCATGACCGGCGGGGATCGTGATCTCGGTGACAGATTGATCGACGGCTTGCGTGATTCCTTCGTCGATGATGGTGATTTCACGGGAAAAGCCCCGCATTTGCGGCGCTCTTTCATGATGAAGGCAAATTTGTTTGAATGAAAAATAGAGCCGCTGAATGACAGAGAATACAGAATTATATTGAACAAAAACAAAATAAAGATTTTCTATAAAACGAATAAAAAGAATTGTTTTATGTACAATTTTATGATATGTTTTGCACAAAATGTATAATTCAATATTTTTTATTATGAGCTATTGCAAATTTCTAACGTTCGTGGTACTATTTAGTAAAGTCAGCGCCGAGATAAAAATAGAAAAGCGCAGAACGAAATTCGCATGGAAAAACGAAATAAAGATGCGAAAGACGGCTGGGACCACAGAAAAGATACAGCATAACGCTGTGTGCTTTCGGCGCAAGGAGGAATCCGGGGTTTTATGCTTCTTAGGAAAATCTGGAACGCGGTCAGCACCGTGCTGGTCGTGCTGGTGGTGATTCTGGCGCTGCTGCTGGTCGGCGCGCGGCTGGTGGGTTTGCAGGTGTTCACCGTGCTCTCCGGCTCCATGGAGCCGACCTATCACACAGGCTCTTTGATCTATGTGAAAAAAGTCGATCCGCTCACCGTTCAGGCGGGCGAGGTCATCACCTTTATGCTCGACGAGGACACCGTCGCCACCCACCGCGTGGTGGAGGTCGTCCCGGACGAGGAGGATGCGTCGGTCGTCCGCTTCCGCACCAAGGGCGATGCGAACGAGAGCGAGGACGGCGGCCTGGTGCACAGCAACAATCTGCTCGGCACGCCGGTCTTTACCATCCCTTATCTTGGCTACGTCGCCAATTACATCCAGCATCCGCCGGGAATGTATGTCGCGATCGCGGGCGCGGCGGTGCTGCTGATCCTCGTGTTCCTGCCCGATGTGTTCGCCAAGGACGGCGAGGACAAAAAGAAGTCCGGCAAGTCCGGAAAAGACAGCGATGGTTCTGCCCCGCAGGCGGACGGCTCCGCGCCGGACGCCCCCGACGAGGCTGCCCATAAATGAGAAGGAGGTTTCCAACATGAAGAAGTTCAAAGCTCTGCTGGTGGTTGCCTGCGCCCTGCTGCTCGTCGCGGCGTCGGTGTTCGGCACCATGGCGTACCTGACCTCTACCGATGAGGTTACCAACACATTCACCGTGGGCTCCGTCGCCATAACTCTGGACGAGGCTGATGTGAAGCTGGACGGCACCTACGAAACGAACCACGACAGCCGTGTGAAGGCCAACGACTATAAGCTGCTCCCCGGCCACGAGTACATCAAGGACCCCACCGTTACTGTCCTGGAAGGCAGCGAAAGCTCCTATGTTCGTATGCTGGTTACCATCAGCAATGCAAACGCTCTGAAGGAAGTGTTCGGTGACGATTTCCTGCCCGAGAAATATGTTAAGGGTTGGGACAGCACTGCTTGGATTGCCAGCGGTATTACCGAGAATACCACCGCCAACACCATTACCTACGAGTTCCGCTACAAGGAAACTGTTGCCGCCCCTACCGCTGATGTCGTTCTGGATGACCTGTTTGAGAGCTTCACCGTTCCCGGATCTGTTAACAACGATCAGCTCGCAAAGCTCAAGGATATGACCATTACCGTGGTTGCTCATGCTATTCAGGCGGACGGCTTTGACAACGCCGACGCTGCGTGGGCAGCATTTCCCGCTAACCCGTAATCCATTCGACAGTTAGATCAAACGATTGGGAAAGGAGGAAAAAAGCATGAAGAAATTCCGCGAACTCAGCGGCAAGCTCGTTGTCGCGATGCTGGCGGTGACGCTGCTGATCGGCTGCGCCATCGGCGGCACGGTCGCCTGGCTGACTGCTAAGACCGATGCTGTGGTCAACACCTTCACCTATGGGGATATCGACATCGAGCTGGATGAAACCACTGGCAATAATTATAAGATCATCCCCGGAGTGGACATTGCGAAAGACCCGAAGGTGACGGTCAATGCCAATTCCGAAGCCTGTTATCTGTTCGTCAAGATTAAGGAAGAAAACTGGCCGACCTTAATGGAAACTGATGGAACAACCAAAAAGGTGAGCTATGACATTGCAGCCGGTTGGAAGCCGCTTACAGGTCAAGCAGGCGTCTACTACCGAGAGGTTGACGCCGCTACTGCAAAAGCAGGAGCGTCTTATTACATCCTCAAGGGTGATGCGACTTACGCGAACGGCGTTGTCACGGTCAGCGAGAATCTGACAAAAGGCGAAGTCAATAGCATTTTCTCACCGTTGGTGCCCAAAATCATGCCGTGGCTCGTGCGCTTCTTATACG
>JAEYFO010000061.1 GCA_023402915.1 Bacillota bacterium
GGCTGCCTTTCAAGGGCGCCTGCAAAAATCGGAAACATTACAGGCTGTGCAGCGTTCTTGCTCCAATCCCAACGCACTTTTTGAAAGCACGAGAAAAGCCACGGAAAAAACAGCGAAAACCGTTGCGCTGCCGGAAAATTTCAACCGGCGCTCCAACAGTTCAAAGCAGTTCAAAGCAGGCCGCTCACAGTGGGGCGGCCATTGTTTTTTTTGAAAACAGCGTTTTCGCAGGAGGGACGCGTGACTATAACGCTCAAGCTGCAAAGTCCGGATAAACCCCTTGCGAAAAGGCGGCGGCTGCGTGTTCGCGCTCGTGCCAATTTTCCAAAGCAGGCCGCTGTCAACCGGCAATCGACTTCTCCGAGAAAAATCCGAGAAGCAAAGAAGAATCATGAAAGAAAAGCGCGGCGCAAACAGAGACGCTGACGGTCAAAAACGCGCTCAGTCCTGTCCGTACAGGCGCGCTTCGGCGCGGGCTGCTTCATCGTCGGCCATGACGCGGCGGGCGGCTTCTTCCGCCTCTTTTTTCGCTTTGAGCACGCGGGCGGCGTCGGCGTTCCGGCGGGCGCGGATGGCCAGCATTCCGCGAAGCTCGTCGATGTTGTTCGCTCCCATCTGGTCGGCGCAAAGCAGCACCAGCTCGGCGCACACGCTCGCGTCGCCGATGGCGTTGTGATGGTTCAGCGAAAGATGAAATTCCTCCGCCAGGGAGTTCAGCCGGTGATGGGGCAGCTCCGGCCAGGCCGTCCGGGACATTTCCACGCTGCAAAACGGGTCGCACTTGGGCATCTCAAGGCCGCGGCTCTCGCAGGAGGCGCGCAGCACCGCAATGTCGAACGGGGCGTTGTGCGCCACGACCACATGACCGTTCAGCAGCTTGTAGACCGCCGGATAGATGTCCGAAAACGTGGGCATTCCCTTGACGACGCCTTCCGTGATGCCGTGAATATAGGTACAATAGCGCTGAAAAGGCACCTGCGGGTCGATCAGAGAATAGCGGCGATCGACAATTTTGCCTTCGCGCACGACCACTGCACCCAGCGCGCAGGCGCTGTTTCTGCTTCCGTTTGCAGTTTCAAAATCGATCGCAACAAAATCCATGAATATTCCACCTCACCGGACAGTATACCATCTCAGCGGGAAAATTGCCATAGCCCGCGGGAAATCCGCAGAGATTTCAACGAAACAGGAGGAACGAACGATGCGTGTGTTGATCCTTGGCGGGAGAGGGATGCTTGGAAGCGAAACAGCAAAGCGGCTGCGGGCGGCGGGGGCTTTGGTAAAAGCGCCGGAAAGGGCGCGGCTGGACGGCTGTGACGCGCGATCGGCGGGCGAGGCGCTGGATTCTTTCGCGCCCGATTGGGTGGTGAACTGCGCGGCGGCGACGGACGTGGACCGCTGCGAAACGCAGACGCAGTGGGCGCGGCGGCTCAACGCGGGCATCCCGGCGCTGTGGGCAAAGCTCTGCCGGGAGAGCGGCGCGCGGTTTTTGCAGATCGGCACGGATTACGTCTTTGACGGCAGAGGGAACGCGCCGCTGACGGAAGAGGATGCGGCTGATCCGCTCAACGTGTACGGCGCGACGAAATACGCGGGGGAGAGGGCGACGCTTTCGGCGGGCGGGACGGTGCTTCGGGTGTAGTGGCTCTATGGAAGAGCAAAGCCGGGTTTTGTGGGCTGGCTTTGCAGGCAGCGGCAAAAAAGCAGCATCCCCGTTGTGGCCGACTGCACGGGCGTTCCCACCAGCGCAAAGGAAGCCGCACGCATGATCGAAGCGCTGCTTTTTTCCGGAAAAACAGGGCTGTTTCACGGCGCGCCGGCGGGAGCGGCCAGCTGGATGGAGTTTGCGAAGGAGATTTTTGCCCAAATTGGAGAAAATTCCGAAAAACTTTGTCCGATCAGCCAGACGGCGCTTGTCCGCCCGGCCAAACGGCCGCGGTACACGCCCTTTTCAAACGAAAAGCTCTGCCAGGAGACGGGCTTTTCGGCGCGGCCGTGGCAGGCGGTGTTGGAAGAATTTTTGCAGGAATGTGCGAACGAGAGACCCGAGCTGCCGCCGGGCGCGTGGTTTGATTGACAGCGCCGGAAGGTTTTGCTACAGTGAAACGGGCTGTATTTCTAAAATTTTCTGAAATGCGGAACAGCCCAAAGCGGTTTGAAAAGACCGGAAGAAAAAAAGCGGCGCAAAGGCCGCCAGGAACAGGATTGAAAACGGCTGAAAAACCGCGAAACGCAACGGACTATTTAATAAGGAAGGAGGAGCGCGCCATGCAAAGCGGACGGCTGTCTCTTGCGACGATCGGGGAGGACGCGCTTTCCTGCGCCCGGTCGTGGGGGCTTTCCCTCGAAGTGGACGAGAGCAGCTTTGTGGACAATCTGCAAAAGCCGCTGGGCGAATGGGCAAACCCGCTCCTTCAAGCCATGGACGGCCTGCGCTGCACCGTGCTGCACGGCCCGTTCTGCGAGCTGCTGCCCGCCAGCTGTGATCCGCTGATCGTGGACGTGGCGCGGCGGCGCTTTTGGCAGGGCATGGAAAGCTGCCGTGTCTTTCAGACGAGCCGCATGGTGGTGCACAGCGGGTTTTTGCCGCAGGTGTTTTACCCGGAATGGTTCGTGGAAAAGACCGGCGCGTTCTGGCGGGAATTCCTTGCCGGGCAGCCGGAACAGTTTGAAATTCTGATCGAAAATGTGCTCGATCCCGACCCGGTCGTGCTGGCGGCGGCGGTGGACGCCATCGGCGACGAGCGGGCGGCCGTGTGCCTGGACGTGGGACACGCCTTCTGCGCAGGGAAAGCGCCTCTTACCGCGTGGGTCAAGACCCTTGGCAGGCGCATCCGGCACGTGCATCTGCACGACAACGACGGTTTGCATGACCGGCACTGGCCGATGGGTGCGGGGAACATTCCCTTTGAAGAGGTGGTTTCCCTGCTGGAAGCGTATGCGCCCGGCGCGACGTATACGATCGAGGGGATGCAATGCGAGCCGTCACTTCGCTATCTGGCGGAGCGGGGATTCCTTGAAATGATGCAAAAAGATTCCATGCAAAAGGCTGAAAACGCCGGACGGAACCGGTGAAAAGGGAAAACAATAGAAAAACAATGGAAGAAAAGACAAAAGAAAAAGCGGAAGAAAAAACAGAATTGGAACGGGAGCTTTCGGCGCTGCTTGCGTCAATTCGCCCGGCGGACGAAGCAGCCAAACGGCAGGCGCGGGCCCGGCAGGACAGTCTGGCCAAGCCGCCGAAAAGCCTCGGCAAGCTGGAAGAGCTGTCCGTTCAGCTGGCAGGCGTCACGGGAAAGCTCAATAATTCCGTCAAAAAGCGCCGTATTTTGATCTTCTGCGCCGACAACGGCGTGGTGGAAGAGGGCGTGTCCTCTGCGCCCAAGTCCGTCACGCTGGCGCAGACCATCAATTTTACAAGGGGAAAAACCGGCGTCGCCGCCCTTGCGAAGGAATTCGGCGTTGACTTGACGGTGATCGACATGGGCATCGACGGCGACGTGCCGGAAGGGTGCGGCGTTTTGAACCGAAAGATCCGCCGCGGCACATGGAACCTGTCAAAACGCCCGGCCATGGCGCGGGAAGAAGCGCTTCGCGCAATTCTGACGGGCGCGCAGTGCGCAAAGGACGCGAAAGCGGCGGGCTGCGACGCGCTGGGCGTGGGGGAGATGGGCATCGGCAACACCACGACCAGCAGCGCCGTTTTGAGCGCGCTGACAGGGCTTTCTGTGGAAAAAACCGCCGGAAAGGGCGGCGGGCTGGAACAGGCGGCCTTTCAAAAGAAAAAGCGCGTGATCGCGCAGGCC
>JAEYFO010000080.1 GCA_023402915.1 Bacillota bacterium
GATGGAAGCGATGGCAAAAAACGGAAAAAGGAGGTGATTTGGCAAAGGGGAAGTTTTGAAACGGGTCTATCGCCCCTGTCCGTGAGCGGTCTGCGTCCGGCTCCGGCAAATCGCGGGTGCGCCTGCCCTTTCTTTGTTCCCCGGCGGAGGACGCCATCATCACTACAAGACGGAAGAAAGGAAGGAACGCTATGACACTAACCTGGCTGTTGGTCGCATTTTTCATCTCGTTGTGCTTTGTCCTGGTCTCGATTATGCGTTTCAAAATGCATCCGTTCCTCTCTCTCCTGCTCGGCGGCATCATCATGGGCGTGCTGTGCCGGATGGATCTCACGACCGTTGCATCCACGCTCGCCTCTGGATTTGGCAGCACCATGGGTGGCATCGGCATCATTATTCTGTGGGGCATTGTGTTGGGGAATCTGCTGCATCAATCCGGCTGCACCAATCAGATTGCCAATCTGATGCTCAAGGTCTCCGGTCAGAAGAACGCGCCTTTGGCGGTGACGCTGACGGGTTTCCTCGTATCCATTCCCGTGTTCTTTGACGCGGCCTTCGTCATCCTGATCAACCTTGTCAAACAGCTTTCCCGCAAGGGCAAGATCCCCTTTATCACGCTGGTCACTTCGCTGGCCGTCGGCCTGATCACCACCCACGCGATGGTCATCCCCACCCCCGGTCCGCTGGCTGTTGCGGGCAATATGGGCGGCAGTATCGGCGCGTTCTTCGTCTACGGCTTCATCGTCGCCCTGATCGCGGTGCTGGTATCCGGCGTGGTCTACGCCAAACTGCTGGGCAAGCGCGAAGCCTACAAGAACGATTTTGCAAACTCCTTTGACGATGTGGATGAGGTCGAACCGGTCGGAGGCAACCAGCCTTCCGGCGGCTTGGGCATCTTCCTGATCTTCTTCCCCATCCTGCTCATTTTGATCGGCACCCTCGGAAAGCAGTTCGTTCCTGCGGAAGGGTTTGTCTACCAGCTGATGGGCTTCATCGGGGACAAGAATATTGCTCTGATGATCGGCGCGATCGTCGCCTATTTGGCGCTGCGCAAGCATCTCAAGGGCAAGATGGACGCCTGCATCTCCGACTCCGCGAAGGACGCGGGCATCATCTTCCTGATCACCGGCGCGGGCGGCTCCTTCGGCGCCATCATCAACGCCACCGGCATCGGCACGGAGCTGGTCAACGCCATGTCCGGCTGGACGGGCGCAACCGCCAGCCTCGCCCTGATCTGCATCGCCTGGCTCATCAGCCAGATCCTGCGCGCGGCGCAGGGCTCCACCACCGTCGCCCTGATCACCACCTCCGCGATCTTTGCGCCGCTGGTGGCCGGTCTTGGCACCGTCTCTCCGATTCTGGTGGGCCTGGCCATCTGCGCGGGCGGCATCGGCGTGTCGCTGCCCAACGATTCCGGCTTCTGGGTCGTCAACCGTTTCTCCAAGTTCAGCCTTCGTCAGACCATCGACAGCTGGACCATCGGCGGCACCATCTCAGGTGTGGTTTCCCTGGTGGTCATCCTTCTGCTCTCGCTGCTGCAGGGGGTGCTGCCGGGACTGCTGTAGCAGTTTTTCTTTCCAGCGCGTTCGAGTTGGAACAGACGCAGCGCGCAGGAAGCGAGAAGAGTCCCTTCGTGGGCTCTTTTTGCGTGTCGGGGAAGAGAGAAAAGGGGGAGCGCCAAACGAAGAGAGGGGAAGGAAGCAGTCATCCTGCGAAAAAAACTGTTCCTGCGGCGGAAAAATCAGATATAATAGAAAACGAAGAAAGGCACGCCGCGCGAAAAAAGCACAGGGCTTTGCGCTTTTGCCGGCTGCGGCGCGTTGAAATGCAGAGGAAAAACGCCGCTTCGAATGGGTGGGGTCGTGCGGCGGAGAGAAAGCGCGGGAGTTTCTATTGCTGCCCTCTGTGCGGGGGAGAAAAACGCTGGGCGATCCGCGTCGAACAGCCGCGATCCCCATTGAGGCGCGCGGCAGGCGGGGAGCGGTTTTCTCCTTTACCCCATTGGGGGTCGCGGTACATTGGGGCCGCTTTCGCCTTCCTCTTTTAGGGCGCACGGAGGAACTGGAGTCCCCTTGTCAACGGGAGAAAGCAACAGAAAAAGTCTGCGCGGCAGACGGAGAGGGACGCATGGCAAAAATTCAATGGAAGGGCGGGGCGCTGCTCGGGCCGCTGCCGCCGGTGCTGGTTTCCTGCGGCACGATGGCGCAGCCCAACGTCTTTACGGCGGCGTGGACGGGCATCGTCAACACCATTCCCCCAAAGACCTACGTTTCCATCCGGCCGAGCCGCTTTTCCTATGGGCTGATCCAGAAAGACCGGCAGTTCGTGCTGAACCTGACGACCGAAGCGCTGGTGCGGGCGGCGGACTTTTGCGGCGTGCGCTCCGGCCGGGACATGGATAAATTCGCCGCTGCCGGTCTGACGGCGCAAAGGGCTTTTTCGTTTGACTGCCCTGCCGTGGCCGAAAGCCCGCTGAGCCTTGAATGCCGGGTGACGGACGTGATCCCCCTCGGCTCACACGACATGTTTCTGGCGGACATCGTGGCCGTGAGCGTGGACGAGACCCTTCTCGACGGGGCGGGCGCGCTCCATCTGGAGCGGTGCGCGCTGGCGGCCTATGCCCATGGTTCCTACTACGGCCTGGGGGAGCAGCTGGGCACGTTCGGGTTTTCCGTCCGGAAAAAGCCGCTCAAAAAGCAGGTTTCTGCTCAGGCTTCTTCAAAAACTTCTTCGGAAGGCGTTTCGAAGCCTTCCAAAAACTTCTCCAATGGCGTGAAACCGTCTTTGAAAAAAACATCGGGCGCGGCGAAGCCTTCTCAAACCGCCTGTTCTGCCGGAACGAAACCGGGGCGAGGCGGGAAGGACGCGGCCTCCCCTTCGGCGCGCAGGGCAAAGGAGAAGCCCGCCGCCGGGCGAAACGGCGCTTCTTCCAGGCGGACAAAGCCGTCCGGCGCAAAGAAACACGGCGCAGGGCGAAAGCCGGTTGAAAAATAATCGGGCTGAAAAAGGGCAAAATCGCCTGTGCGGCGAATTGGTGAAAGGGCGCAGCCGGTTCAGAGAGAAAAGAAGAAGCCTCCGGCAGGTTGCGCAGGAAATCGGCGTGCGGACGGCTGAAC
>JAEYFO010000115.1 GCA_023402915.1 Bacillota bacterium
ATCCTGCGCTGGCCGCAAGGGTCATCCGGGCGGTGGCGGACGCCGTGCCCCTCCCCGTGACGGTGAAATTCCGAAAGGGCTGGGACGACGAAAGTGCCAACGCCGTCGAATTTGCAAAAATGGCGGAGCAGAGCGGCGCGGCTGCCGTCACGGTCCACGGCCGCACGCGGATGCAGTTTTATTCCGGCACGGCGGACTGGGACTGCATCGCCCGGGTCAAGCGGGCGGTGTCCATACCCGTCATCGGCAACGGCGACGTGTTTTCTCCGGAGACCTATTTCGCCATTCGGGAGCAGACCGGCTGCGACGGCGTGATGATCGCCCGGGGCGCGCAGGGAAACCCCTGGATTTTCCGGGAAATCGCCGCCGCGAAGGAAGGAAGAACGGCTCCCGTTCCCACGGCGCAGGAGCGCATGGAAACGGCGCTTCGCCACGCCCGCGGCCTCGTGGCGCAAAAGGGCGAGCACGCCGTGGTGGAAATGCGAAAGCACGTCGCCTGGTATATCAGGGGAACGCCCGGCGCGGCGGCGCTTCGCGGCGCGGTCAACGAGTGTACGACGCTTTCGCAGCTGGAGGCGCTTCTTTTGGCCTACGGCGGCGCAAATGCGGCCGGAACGCCCGCGCGGCCTTGACAGGGGGGCTTTCTTTTCATATAATATAGAATGCCATTTTTTTAGAAGCAACAGCGCAATGCCATTTTGCCGGCGCAACAGCCGGAGCGGCCAGCAGCTTGGAGGTTAAGCATGGAAAAGAAAGAATACCGGCAGCTTTCCAGAACGGCCTATAACGAATATGTCGCCAAACTGGAATACATGAAAAACACCCGCCGCCTGGAAGTTGCGCAGCACATCCAGGAAGCTCGCTCCTTCGGCGATATCAGTGAAAACGCGGAATACGATGCGGCAATGGACGAGCAGTCCGCCCTCGAAGCGGAGATCGTCCAACTCGAAGAACTGCTTTCCCATGTGGAAGTGCTCGACGAGAGCGCCATCGACCTCACCAGCGTCGGCATGGGTACCCGTATCCGCCTGCGTTTGGTGGAGCACGAATTCGAAGAGGATTACGACGTGGTGTCCACCACCGAAGCCGATCCCTTCCGCAAGCGCTTCAAGGTCAAATGCGACGGCAGCGATCTCAACCATTTTCTCGGCTACGCCGATGGTCAGGAGATCGAGCTGGAGCTTCCGCCCAAGCTCTCCAACGACTCTCCCGTGGGTCATGCGCTCCTGGGTCACAAGGTCGGCCAGATCGTCGAAGTGGCCGCTCCCGCCGGTCTGTTCCACTACGAGATTCTTTCCATCGGAAAGATCCCGGAGTCTCCCAGCGGAACCTACAGCGACGAGACCATCGTCGGCTGACGCGGGCACAGCGCAGCTCCATTTGTCTTTTTGCGGGCCGCACGACGCTGTGCGGTCCGTTTTTTGAACGGACAAACAGTTCCTTTTTCCAATGTTCAAATATTGCGGCCGACGCGGCCGTTGCCCTATTGAAACTTAAAAAAGCGAGGTACCGCACCGATGGATCAGAACAACAACACGCGCCCCGAGGGCGCAGTGCCCGAGCAGACGCAGGCCGAATACAGCGAGATCGTGCGCGTCCGCCGGGAAAAGCTCGCCGCCCTTCAGCAGGCCGGAGCCGATCCCTTTGAACAGGTCAATTACGATCAGGCCAACCATTCCACCGAGATCATCAACGCCTACGATTCCTTCGAGGGCAAGACCGTCCGCATCGCCGGCCGCCTGATGAGCAAGCGCATCATGGGCAAGGCTTCCTTTGCGCACCTTCTCGACCGGGAGGGCCAGATCCAGATCTATGTCAAGCGCGACATTCTGGGCGAAGAAGCCTATAAGAGCTTCAAGACGCTGGATATTGGCGACATCATCGGCGTTGAAGGCAAGGTGTTCAAGACCCGCGCGGGTGAAGTGTCCGTCGAAGCGGAAAATTTTGTCCTTTTGAGCAAGTCCCTTCTGCCCCTGCCGGAGAAGTTCCACGGTCTCAAGGATCCCGATCTGCGCTATCGCCAGCGCTACGTGGACATGATCGTCAATCCAGAGGTGCGCGACACGTTCGTCAAGCGCTCCATCATCATCCGGGAGATTCGCCGTTATCTGGACGAGCGCGGCTTCCTTGAAGTGGAGACCCCCGTGCTCAACACCATCCCCGGCGGCGCGAACGCCCGGCCCTTCATCACGCATCACAACACCCTCGACATCGACATGTACCTGCGCATTGCGACGGAGCTGTACCTCAAGCGCTGCATCGTCGGCGGCATGGAGCGGGTCTATGAGATCGGCCGCATTTTCCGCAACGAGGGCATGGACATCAAGCACAATCCCGAGTTCACCACGGTGGAGCTCTATCAGGCCTACGGCGATTACCAGACCATGATGGAGATCACCGAGGGCATCATCACCGCCTGCAACAAGGCCGTCGGCAACAGCGACCTTATCGTTTATCAGGGGCAGGAGATCGACCTTGGCTCGCCCTTCCGCCGCATCACCATGAACGACATCGTCAAGGAAGTGACCGGCGCGGATTTCTACGCCTGCGAAACGGACGAAGAAGCGCAGAAGCTGGCCAACACCATCGGCCTCAAGGACGTGGAAAAGTACGGCCGCGGCAAGCTGCTGGCCCTGGCGTTTGACGCATTCGTCGAGGATACGCTCATTCAGCCCACGTTCGTGACGGAATACCCGGTCGAGATCTCTCCGCTGAGCAAGCGCATGCCTTCGAAGAAGTACGTCACCGAGCGCTTCGAGCTGTTCATCGGCGGCCGCGAATACTGCAACGCTTTCTCCGAGCTGAACGACCCCATCGACCAGCGCGAACGCTTCAAGGCGCAGGTGGCGCAGCGCGACTGCGGCGACGACGAAGCCATGTTCTTCGATGAGGATTTCTGCGTTGCGCTCGAATACGGCATGCCTCCCACGGGCGGCGCCGGTCTTGGCGTGGATCGTCTCGTCATGCTGCTGACCGACTCGTTCTCCATCCGCGACGTTTTGCTCTTCCCCACGATGAAGCCCATCGGTCTGAGCAAGTCCGCCGAGAGCGGCGAAGCCGGGGAAGCTGCGGCGGAAGCCGCTCCTGCCGGAGACGACAACGGCTTCTTTACGCCCAACGACAAGATCGATTTTTCCAAGGTGAAGATCGAGCCGCTCTTTGAGGAGCAGGTGGATTTTGAGACGTTCTCCAAGTCCGATTTCCGCGCGGTGAAGGTCAAGGAATGCGAAGCTGTCAAGAAGTCCAAGAAGCTCTTAAAGTTCGTTTTGGACGACGGAACCGGCGTAGACAGGGTCATTTTGAGCGGTATTCACGAGTATTATGAGCCGGAAGAGCTGGTGGGCAAGACCTGCATCGCTATCACGAACCTGCCGCCCCGCCCCATGATGGGCATCAAGTCCTGCGGCATGCTGATCTCCGCCGTGTGTGAAGAGGACGGCGCGGAGAAGCTGAACCTTCTCATGGTGGATAACCATATCCCCGCCGGCGCGAAGCTCTATTGATCAGGAAACAAGAAAAATATTTTTCCAGCCCTGCAATGTTTGCGGGGCTGTTTTTTTGTGCGTGTTCGGTTGTGGAAAGCCTGCGCCGGTGTTATAATCGGTTCAAAACAGCGAAAAAATGTTCGCGATTTTAAGGGGGCGCCGGATGTCACAGCTGTATCTTGAGCGGTTCCGCCTGCCGACGCAGGATCTGGAAGACAGCTTTTTCTTCGCGCAAAAACGCGCTTGTTATCATGGGACGTATCCGTTCCGCCTGTTCCCGGAAAAGGGATTGCGGACGGTCAAATTTGCCCCGATCACGATTTTTTATGGAAGCAACGGTTCGGGAAAGACCACACTGCTGAATCTCATCGCGCAAAAGGCGCGGCTGATCCGCCATTCCGCCTTCAACGGCAGCGCGTTCTTTCCGGCTTATCTGAAGCTGTGCGCCCTGTCCGGGCCGGGTGCTCCGCCCGGCAGCCAGATCTTGACCAGCGACGACGTGTTTGACTATGTACTCGACCTCCGCGCTTTGAATGACGGCATCGACCGGCGGCGGGAGGACCTGTTCCGGGAGTATCTCGACCGGAGGGGCAGGAGCCTACAACTTCATTCCATGGACGATTATGAGGAATTCAAGGCCAACCATGAAGCGCAGCGAAAGACCGAGTCCGAGTTTGTCCGCGAGCGCCTGATGAGAAACGTCGATCTTTTCTCCAACGGCGAAAGCGCCATGCGGTATTTTGTGGAGCATATTACCGAAAATGCGCTCTATCTGCTCGACGAACCGGAAAACAGCCTGTCCGTTTCCAAACAGCAGGAATTGGCCAAATATCTCTATGATTCGGCGCGGTATTTCGGCTGTCAGTTCATCATTTCCACCCATTCGCCCGTGATTCTTTCCATAGAAGATGCGATGGTTTACGATCTGGACGCCCGTCCGGTCAAGGCGCGTCCCTGGACGGCGCTGGAAAACGTCCGGCAGTATTTCGCGTTTTTTGAGGCGCACCGGGAAGAATTTTTGCAGCCGAAGAAAACGCCTTCGCGCAAAAAGACGGAAAAAGTGCAGGAGGAATTGGAATGAAACGGAGCGTTCAGGAATTTTCTGACCGGTATTTGGTTCGGATTCTCGAAAAATCGGACATGGATGCGGTCTTTGAGCTGTATCAGGGCAATCCGCAGTATTTTGCTAGCTTCCGCGAGCCCACCGTGCCGGATCAAGCTCGGACGGAGGAGGATCGGACGGCGCTTCCGCCGGGAAAAACGGCGGCGGACAAGCGCTTCGCCGGATTTTTTGACGGGGAAACGCTGCTGGCCGTGCTCGACCTGATCGACGGCTATCCGCAGGAGGATACGGCCTATGTGGGGCTGTTTTTGCTGCGCCGCGACCGGCAGGGCAAGGGAGAGGGAACCCGGATATTTTCCGGCGTGTGCGCTGCGCTGGAGCAGGAGGGCTTTGCGCGCATTCGCTTGGCGATCCTCAAGGATAATGCGCAGGCGCAGGCGTTCTGGAAAAAGAACGGTTTTTCCGTGATGGAAGAGGTGGAGAGGGGAAAAGAAGCGTTTCTTCTTGCCGAAAAGATCCTCAAAACCGGTGAGAGCAGAAAAATATAAGAAGAAACAACAAAAATTTTTGCTGAAAATCGGCCTCTGCGACAGCGCAGGGGTCTTTTTCTTTGGAAAAACAGAAGATTTTTTGAAGAAAATCGCAGAGGGGAGTATGAGATTTTGCCGGGAAAATCCGTGGAGTTATGCGGAAAATCTGTAAAAAGCTGGGAGGAAGAACATGAAAACCGAATGATAGATTGGGAATTTGAAATAAAAAGTTCAGAATGAAAAGAACTTTTTCGTGGAAAATAATGGATAAAGTGTTGAAAAACATGCAAAGCAGCCGTATAATTATAAAATGAAAAACAGGACGGAAAAAAGCAATGAACACGCCGCCGGACGTATCGTGAAATGGCAAAAAACTGCGAAAAACATAGAAAAAAGAAGATTTGGCTTAAAATAAATTTTTAATTTGAAATTCAATCGGAATTTAACTAAAAATCGCTTGAAATTCCCTAAAAATCGCATTGTTAATCTTCTGTGAAGCGGCTATAATAATACACGTCGCTGAGGGAAACCGAGCGACACGGACCTTGAAAACTGTATAGAGCAGGAAAAAGTAAGACGAAGAACAAAAAGCCAGACGATTCCAAGAGAGCCCGAAAGGGCAAAAAAGTAAGAG
>JAEYFO010000122.1 GCA_023402915.1 Bacillota bacterium
AGTCTGCACCGGCTGCGAAAAATGCAGCACCTGCGAAAAGGAAAAATGTCCCCGGGAGGTCATCGTTCCCCCAAAGGAAAAGGAAACCGCCGCGCCCGCCGAGCCGTGGCAGGAAAACGTCGGCATCACCGACCGCAAGGCCCGCGCCATCAAGGAGGACAAAGAGGCCGGCGACCTCGATCAGGTGCATATGCCCGACCCCGTCATGATGGAGATCCGCTCTTTGAAGGAGACCATCGCCCGGCTCGAGGGCAGAATACAGGAGCTGGAGCAGGAAAAGCGCGGCTGATTTTTGAAGTTTGAAAAAGTTCGAAAAAGCTGAAACGGCGAAAAGCCGCCGCTGTTTCCATAAAAAACAAAACGAACAAAACAAGAATAGCGACAAAACGAGAAAAAGAAGAGGTGCTTTCACAATGAAAATCTTCAATACCATGACCCGTCAGAAGGAAGAGCTGGTTCCCCTCGTGCCCGGCGAGATCAAAATGTACGCCTGCGGCCCGACGGTGTATAACTATTTCCACATCGGCAACGCCCGCCCGTTCATCGTGTTCGATACCCTCAGGCGGTATCTGGAGTACCGCGGCTACAACGTCACGTTCGTGCAGAATTTCACCGACATTGACGACAAGATGATCAACCGCGCCAACGCCGAGGGCATCACCGTCAAGGAGCTGGCCGACCGCTTCATCAAGGAATACTATCAGGACGCCGACGCGCTGGGCATCGAGCGCGCCACGGTCAACCCCCGCGCCACGGAGCACATCAAGGAGATCATCGACCTGATCCAGACCCTTATCGACAAGGGCCACGCCTATGTGGCTGAAAACGGCGACGTGTATTACGCCACCCACACGTTCAAGGACTACGGCAAACTCTCCGGCCAGCCCCTGGAGGAGCTGGAAGCGGGCGCGCGCATCGAGGTGGACGACGTCAAGCGCAGCCCGTCCGACTTCGCACTGTGGAAGGCCTATAAGCCCGGCGAGCCCTATTGGGAAAGCCCCTGGGGCAAGGGCCGTCCCGGCTGGCACATCGAATGCTCGGCCATGAGCATGAAGTATCTGGGCAAGACCTTCGACATTCACGCCGGCGGCGTTGACCTGACCTTCCCCCACCACGAAAACGAGATCGCCCAGTCCGAAGGCGCGACCGGCCGGACCTTCGCCCGCTACTGGATGCACAACGGCTTCATCAATGTGGACGGCAATAAAATGTCCAAGTCCGCCGGAAACTTCTTCACCGTCCGCGACATCGCCAAGGAATACGATCTGCAGGCCGTCCGCCTGTTCATGCTGACCGCCCAGTACAGAAAGCCGGTCAACTTCTCCCGCGATCTGATCGAGCAGGCGAAAAACGCTCTGGAGCGCCTCAAAAACGCCCGCGACCGCATGGAGGACGCGGTCAAGGCCGGCACGGACGGCGCGGCAGATCCGGCGTTCCTCGAAGCGCTCGAAGCCCACAAGGCCGCGTTCATCGAGGCCATGGACGACGACCTCAACACCGCCGATGCCATCGGCGCGGTGTTCGAGCTGGTGCGCGACACCAACGTGCGCTTCTCCGGGCCCCGTCCCAGGGCGGAAGCCGAAGCGGCGCTCAAGCTCTTTACCGAGCTGACCGGCGTGCTGGGCATCCTCCACAAAAAAGACGAGATCCCGCAGGAGATCCTCGACAAGGCCGAAGAGCGCCAGCAGGCCCGCAAGGCCAAGGACTGGAAGCGGGCGGACGCGCTGCGCGATGAGATCGCGGCGCAGGGCTATCTCATCGAGGACACGCCCAACGGCCCCAAGGTCAAGAAGGCGTAAGGCGCGGCGAACCGCAAACGGCCAGACCGCACAGCGGCGAAGCGCCCCAAGCGCAAAAGGAAACCCGGAAGAGGCGGCCGAAACTGGCCGTCTTTCTCCGTTGGAAGGAGCGGGGCGGCGGTTCCGTCCGGAAAAGGAAGCGGCGAGACCTGCTTTGCGTGGAAAGCGTTTTTCTGAAAAGGGTGAACGCGCAGCAGCCTTTCGGAACGCCTTTTGAAAAAATGCGCGGCGTCGCCCGCGGGAGCGAAAGAGCGGAAAAACCGGCTTGCACGAGAACGCTTTTTGAAAAGAAGAAGGGGCTGCGGCGAAACCGTGTGAAACGCCTTTTGAGGGGAACCGGAACCGCACCGAACCTGCGCCGCAGGCAGAAAAGAGAACGTGCCGTTTTTTGAAAAGAAGGAACGCGCCGGGACTGCGTGCGGCGTTGGTTAAAAAGCCCGGAAAACCGCACCGCAGGGCGGTCTGTACTGCTTCGAAAAGGCAACTTTTTTTAGGACGCGGCGAAAGCGAAAAAGGCGGCGATTTCGCCCGCAGGAGCACGAAAAGCCGGAAACTCTCTTGCGCATGGAACAGCTTTTTGAAAAGCGCGCCCCGCGTCCCGAAAATTTTGCGGAAGGTCCTGTTTCAAAAAGCGTGCCCCGTGCCCCAAACTTTGCGGAAGGTCTTTTTTTGAAACAGGAAAACCCGCGCCGCCGCCTGACAAAACGCGTTTGTTGAACCCGCGCCGCCCCCGCGTCCATCTCGGCGGGGCTTCAAGAGTTCTTCAAGGATTCGAACCCATTCTTTTCGAATTTGCAAAGAAAATGTAACTTTTGGCAGAGGAGCCGCCGGAACGCTTGTCCGGGAAAAGTCTGCCTGTTATAATGTCACTATCGAAAGGCGCGATTTTTGTGCGCCTTCGCCCGGGCGGTCCTGCCGCCAAGGCCACTTTTTAGGAAAAGGGGTTATACCGATGAAAAGATCCATGGTTCGCCTGATGGCGCTGGCGCTGGCCGTCCTGATGGCTGTGGCGCTGGGCGCGACGACTGCGCTGGCCGCCACGACGGGCGTCACCACCTCCAAATTGAACCGGCGCAAGTCGCCCTCCAACACCGCCGCGAAGAACGGCACCATTGCAAAGGGCGCGACGGTCACCATCGTCGATACCATCAGCGACGGCCAGACCTATAACGGCAAGAAGGTCTCCGGCGACTGGTACAAGCTCTCCAACGGCGATTTCGTCTCGGCCGATTACGTCGAGCTGAACGAAGAAGAAGCGCCCGACGAGGAAGAGGAAGCGCCCGATGAGAGCGACGGCGACGTCGAAGAAGAGATCGTTCCCGACGATGAGGACGTCACGATCGAAGGCGACGACGACGTGACCATTGATGGCGATGAAGAGATCACCATCGACGGCGACGACGAGGACGTTCCCATTGACGAGGGCGACGAAGAGCTACCGCCCGATGAGGATGATACCGGCGTGGAAGAAGTTCCTCCGGACGAAGAGGAGACCCAGACCGGCACGGTCAAGGGCACGAACCTGAACGTGCGCGCCCAGCCCTCCACCACCGCCGCCAGCCTCGGCAAGGTCACGAAGGGCAAGGTCCTTACCATCACCGCCACCTATCAAAACGGCGACAAGTACGGCAGCTTTACCGTCAAGAATAACTGGTACGAGATCGACTACAACGGCGATATCGGCTATGTTTCCGCCGATTACATTACCCTTGGCGGCGACGCGGGCAGCGCTGCCGGCCAGACCGTCACCCTGACGATCAAAAACACCAGGACGGTCTATAAGACCACCCAGTCCGTCAAGGCCTATGCCGTGCCCTTCACCACCGGCAACGTCACCAAGACCATCAAGAGCGGCACGACGGTTTCCGTCTCCAAGACCATCAAGAGCGGCAGCTCCTATACCGGCGTGAACGCCAAGGTTTCCGGCGACTGGTACATGATCGGCACCAAGCAGTTCATTCAGGCCAAATACGTCAAGGCGACGACCACGACCGCCAAGAGCGCCGTCACCTTCACCCTCGGCACGAAGCTGATCGTGACCGATACGGTCAACCAGCGCGCCCGTCCCTCCACGTCCGCCACGTCCCTCGGCAAGGTCGCCAAGGGCGCGAGCATCGTGGTAGTCGGCGCGTACAAGGATGGCGAAACCTATAACGGCTCCACCGTCAAGGGCAACTGGGTGCAGGTCAAGGGCGGCGGCTTTGTCTCCGCGGATTATGTCCAGCTTCCCTGAGCGTTGAAGCACGACGAGCGTCCGGCAGCGGCCGAAACGAAAAGAGCCTGATTCGTTCAGGCTCTTTCTCGATTGCGGCGGGTATTTGAATTGCGGCGGCTTTTTCCTGGAGGGAAAAACTTGCGCTTCGCCGGGCGTATTCCGCTTTTTAGAAAAGGCGCGGCGCACAGAAAACACTTGTATTTTTTCGAAAGATGTGCTTTCCTTTTGAAAGGACGGCAGCGTTGAAACGCCCGAAGAACTTCGCCGGGCGCGCTGTTTTCTGGAACTGGTTTTGAAAAACGCGCCGCCGCGCGGGAACGCTGCGCTTTGAAATTGTTTTTTTGAAAAACAAGCCTGCCCGCCCGGCCCGGAAGAACCGGCCCTTTGACCCAAACGACAGAAGGAGCGAACGACCCAATGCCCCCGGCTTGCCGCTGCATTGCCGGATCGCCTGATCGCCCGACAAAAAGGAGGAGACCCCATGAACCATTCCGGCCTCAAACGAAGGATCGCCGCCGGCGCGCTCTGCGCGGCGCTGCTTTGCACGGCGCTCAGCGGCTGCGGGAAAAAAGAGCCGCAGATCACGGAGGAAGTGCTCGTCACGCCCACGCCGGAGCCGACGCCCACTCCCACGCCTACCCCCACGCCGACTCCTACGCCCACCCCAACGCCCACGCCGGAGCCGAAGGCCGCCACGGGCTTGCAGGGGTATATCAAGATCGAGGATACCAACATCGATTATCCCATCATTTTGGGCGAGGACAACGATTTTTACCTCACGCACGACATCAACGGCAAAAAGGACGTGCGCGGCAGCATCTTCCTCGATTACCGCAACGCCTATCCCAAGCGGCGGCGCAACCTCTGCCTCTATGGCCACAACATGAAGGACAAATCCATGTTCACGAACCTTCATAAATATGAGGACGAGTCCTTCATGCGCTCCCACATGCAGTTTGACATGGAGCTGTTCGGCAAGAAGTACAGCTGCCAGGTGATCTATGTGGCGCAGATCGATTACCGCGACTACAACTTCATCCGGACGAAGTTTGACGACGATCAGGCGTTTTTGGACTTCATCAACGAAGCCCTCACCAAGCAGGCCCGCTTCAAGGACAAGGACTACGTCCCTTCGGCGGACGATCAGCTGGTGACGCTGGTGACCTGCGTGTCCCGCCGGGTGACGAACAAGGAATACACCCGCTGGATCCTGGTGGCAAAGCTGGGCGATCCGGTCGGCGAAGCGGAGCATGAATTCGCCGGGTTTGTCAATTGAGCGCAGGGACGCTGAGACCGGTGCGCCGCCTGAGAAGGCGCAGGGCTTGCGAACCCGCTGCGGCGGCGTGGGTTGAGACTTTTTGAAAAAGTTGCCCGCGACTGCGGAGGATGGGTTTTTTGAAAAGGGCTGCCTGTGCCCGCAGGGAGAGCAATGCTCGAAAAGGCTGCGCCGTGTGCTCCGAGAGGGCTGCTCTTGCAGGGAAACGTCCCCGAAGAGAGCGGCCTGAGCCGAGAAGCCGCGCGGCGGAACGTTTCGCTTTGGAAAACCCGCTGCGACGTGGGGAGTTGCAGTTTTTTGAAAAAAGCTGCCCGTGACTGCGGGGACGGGCGTTTTGAAAAAGACGGCTGGCTGTGCCGGAGAGACGGAGGCTTCCCGAAGAAACAGTGCCTGCGAACCCGCTGCGGCGTGGGGTTTTGAAGTTTTTCGAAAAAAGAAACGCTGTCCCTGCGCGAAAGAGGCCGATTTTTCAGGAAGGCTTCCCCTGAAATAGCGGCGCAATGCGGCGAGCGCGCCGGAAAACTGCCGTGCGCCGGAGAAGTTGCCGCGGCTTTTTCCGCAGCGGCGGTCAGGACGAGACTTTCCAAAGGACAAGACCCGCCGCAGGGAAAGAAAGGATACCATGAGAAAACTGGGCTATTTTCTGGGCGTGATCGCTATGGCGCTGGCGCTGATCGTGATCCTGCTCACGGCGGTGGATCACGCCTGCTTTGACCGGAGTTTTTACGATTCCGAATATCAAAAGCTCGGCACGGCCCGCACCATCGGCATGAAGCACAGCGACTTGATGGACGTGACGGACCATCTGCTCGGCTACGTGCGCGGGCAGGAGGACACGCTCAAGATCAAGGCGAAGATCGACGGAAAGAACCGCACGGTGTTCAACGAGCGGGAGCGGACGCACATGGTGGACGTGCAGGCGCTCTATCTTTCGGCCATGAAGGTGCGAAATTACCTGGCGCTGGGCGCGGCCGCGCTGCTTTTGTTGACCATCCCGCTGGTGCGGCGCGACCGCCTGCGGTTTTACAGCAAATGCTGCCTGTGGGGCTTCGCCATTGCGGGCGTGTGCATCGG